>DATNHO010000071.1:0-23231 GCA_035604895.1 Terriglobales bacterium
GCGGCCACACTCGGCGCTGGGCTATAGGCCGCCGGCGCCGGCGGCCTATAGCCCCCTGGTTTCACCGGGTTCAGTTTCAAGACCTGAGGCTGTGATGTAAACTCTCTCACACGCCGTGGTACAAAAACTCCATCAGGTCAATCCAGCTGAGCTACGGGCGCGTGAGACTATTCTAACCCGAACTAAGCGGAAGCGTTCGCTGTAGGAGGAGGATGCGCGCCCGCCGATTGCAACGATCCTAGCTCGCCGCAGAGCGACCGGTGGTTTTCACTTGCTCAGCGCCGGCGCCGCGCAGTCTGGTTTCGAGGTCAGCGCGCGCTTGGTCGGGTGGGTCCAACACTCCGATCAAGATTTTCCCTTTTGACACAGCGGGGTCATACAACTTGGGCTTCCAGTTCGGCAGGCGGGCACCAATTAGCAGAGTGAGAATGGTGGTCAGAATCGCCCCCAGCATCGTGAGCTCGTAGGTAATGATTCCCGTGGGCCATGGGGCCACAATCGGCATACCTCCGGTAACCAGCGGGTAGGAGTAGGCGGTCTGCGTGTACCATGCAAGCGTGAAACCTCCGGTGCCGCCAATCACCCCGCCCAACACGGCAAGCCAGGGCATCCACTTCGGGCGATCAGCCTGGGCAAATCCGTACTCCTCGAACGGCTCCGGAGACATGACAATTAATTTGTCCGGGGCGACGCCAGCGGCACGCAAGGCGTTCATTCCGCGCTCCGCGGCGTGAGGACCTGGGAAAAGCCCGTAAATGCTGTTGACGGTTGGCATTCTAGGCCATCGCCTCCTCGTCCCTTCGTGCCAGCACAGGGTCGCGAACAGTCTCTTCGTGACGTCCCCACTTGAGTTCCCATATTGAAATGATCGGGACCGCCTTTGAAAACAACATGTAGAGGAGCCCCAAAGCGGCGAAGGTCCCCGCGGTAATTGTGATTTCAACCCACGTGGGCCTGTAGGGCGAAGTGACCCAGGCGTACGGCATATACTTGCGCGAAAGCGAAGGCACGATGATCAGAAAGCGCTCAAGCCACATGCCAATTACGACAGTGAAGGAAGCAATCGCGGTTCCCGTGATCGTGCGGAATTTCTTGATTGCCAAGAGGGGAAAGGGAATCAGAAAGTTGCAGGTGACCATCGTCCAAAAGAGCGGAGAAAACGAACCGCGCTGCGTCATCCAAAAGACGGCCATCTCCGACGATTCGTTGCCGTACCAGCTCGTCAGCCGCTCGGCGAAGACAAAATAGACCCAGAGGAGGCTCATCACCAGCAGAAGCTTGCCAAGATTCTCGAAATGGATCGGTAGCAAGTATTCTTCGAGGTGCAGGAACTTCCGCAGAAGAGCCATAGCCAGGATCAGTGCGGCGATGCCGCTGAAAATCGCGCCAGCTACGAAATAGGGAGCGAAAATTGTCGAATGCCACATGGGAACGGGTGCCATCGCAAAATCCCAGGAAACAATGCTATGGACTGAAACTGCCACGGGGATGATGGCTACTGCCATGATCTGCATGGCTTTTTCGAGACGGTGCCATTGCCGCGGCGTGCCGATCCAGCCGAGAGCGAGCACGGTATAGATTTTCTTTTTCCATCCGCTGGAGCGGTCGCGGATCAGCGCAAAGTCCGGAATCATGGGCAGCAATAGAAACGTGACGCTGCCGGTCAAATATGTGTTGATCGCGAAAAAGTCCCAAAGGAGCGGCGAGCGGAAATTCGGCCAGATGCCGCGCTCGCTCGGGTACGGTGCGAGCCAGAAGGCAAGCCATGGGCGGCCCAGATGGATGATCGGAAAGGTCGCGCCGATGCAAAGCGCAAATACAGTGATCACTTCCGCACAGCGCGTGACCGGACGCCGCCAGGTGGCATTGGCTAGGCGCAGAATGGCGGAAATGAGCGTGCCAGCGTGGCTAAGCCCGATCCAGAAGACGAAATTCGTGATGTAGAAGCCCCAGAAGACAGGCCGACGAAGCCCCGCGACACCGATGCCGTTGTAAACCTGCCAGCCGAAAGCAAAGGCGGCCGCAATCACGACGGCCACAAGACAAGCCATTATGATCAAATACCGCGCCGAAACCCCGGAGAGCGGGCGCAGCAGGTCATCATTGATCTGTTCAGGCGTCTTCTGCGCCATGCCATGAGTCCTTTTGTAGGTAAGTTACCTTGGGTATTGTCCCCAGTTCTCCGAGGAGCTTTGTCCCGCGATTTGAACGCGCGAATCGCGATACCTCACTGTGAGGATCGTTGAGATCTCCAAAAACCATCGCCCGCGTTGGACACGACTGCACACAGGCCGGTTGAATCTCGCCGTCCTTCAATTCTCGCTTTTCCGCCTCGCCTTTGATTTCTCCCGCCTTGATGCGCTGGACGCAGAACGTGCACTTTTCCATGACGCCTTCCGAGCGGACGGAGACATCCGGATTGAGCTGCAAGTGCAGCGGCTTTTCCCATGCCGGATTGTAGAAGTTGAAAAATCGGACGTTATAAGGGCATGCATTCGCGCAATAACGCGTACCGATGCAGCGGTTGTACACCTGGCCGTTCAAGCCTTCCGAAGTGTGATAGCTGGCGAATGTAGGGCAAACGGGCTCACACGGCGCAGCATCGCACTGCTGGCACAACACGGGCATGAATTTCACCTTCACATCCGGAAAGTCGCCCTCGTAATAGCGCTCGACGCGAATCCAGTGCTTGGCACGACCGCGCGCGGCCTGATCGTCGCCCACCGTCGAAATATTGTTTTCGGCATGGCATGCAACCACGCAAGCCTCGCAGCCCGTGCAGCGATCGAGATCGATTACCATGCCCCATTGATGAGACATTCGCTGTTAATCCTTCCTTACCGATGCTGAAGTTCCGGCGGAACCTCTCGCAGGCTCCCACCAAACAGAATCGGCTTCCCCCGGCCCACCGGCGTTAGTTTCACGCGAGTCGCCGCCCACGCAAGAGAACCGACCTCAGAGACCGACGAGGTCGATAAAATCGAAATCGGATTCGCGCCGCGGCTCGTCGCGAAACGCGTGAAATTCTCGTGGCCCTGTCCGATCGGCATGGCGACAACATCCGGCGCGATACCTGGCGACAACAGCGCTGGTGCTTGAATCTTGCCGTGCTGCGACGCGACTTCCAAAAGATCACCCTGTTGGATTCCGAGCTTCGCCGCCGCCTGCATGTTGATCTCAATCCACGTGCCCCACATGACCGTCGAGAGAGGATCGGGCGCTTCCTGCATCCAAGGTAGATGAGCTAGCGAACCATCGTATTGCAGCTGCGAAGGGAACGGCAGGAAGTGGAACGGAAACTCGTCTGGGTTTCCGTCAAATTGGGGCAAATCGAGCCTAACAGGCCCGGCTGAGTGTTTCCCGGTGACCGCGGGAGACGGTTTTTCGTCGGCGCTCCACCAACCGCCCTGCTCCTGAGCCTTCGCCCAAAACTCGTCGGCGTCCTTTGCAGTCTTGGTTCCCTGTTGTTTGTAAAGCGCAGTGAACGCAGCTTGGAGCGCCTCGTCGTAGGTCTTCCACGGGAGTGCCTTGGCCAAATCGCCGCCGAGTTGATGGGTCACGTCGAGAAGCACGTCCGGCATCGATCGCGTGTTGTGGAGGGGGCTCATGGCTGGCGGCGCCAAGCTCGCGACAATCCTTGTGCTGCCTGAGGGCGGCGAGTCGTCGAGCCAAGATTCGAGCGGCGAATGGTCGGGCAGAATCAAATCCGCGAACGTGCTGGTTTCATCAATGAAGCTACCGAAGCTCGCGATGAAAGGAACCTTGCCTAGAGCTTCGCGGACACGCGAACCGGGCGGCGTTCCAAACACGGGATTGGCATTGTAGAGAAGCAGAGCTTTTACGGCATCCGGACTCGAGAGGATCCGCTCCGTCAGCTTCTCAAGTGAGACAGCGAGGCCTTTGTCCTCCGATGATGCGGGCTTCCCGATCGGTGGAGATTGCCACACTGGGCTGAACAGAAGTCCCCCCGGCTTGCCCACGTTGCCGAGGAGAGCGTTCAAGGCATTCACAGCCAGCGCATTGAAAAGGCCGTTCGTTTGAGCTGTGGCGGCATCGCCGATGAGCGCGACGGCTGGGGAATTCGCGGCAGCCTCCCGAGCGATTCGCGAAATCGTTTCGGCTGCGACGCCAATCTGCGCCGCAATCTTTTCGGGAGCGTAGTCCGGCAACCCTTCCGACCACCCGGCGATCAACGCGCCTGCAGGCCCAGCGGCAGCGGCGGGTCGTAGTTTCTCGCGAAGCATGACGTTTGCGAGCGCGAGTGCGAACACACCCTCGGTTCCTGGTTTCGCTGGAATCCACTCATCAGCGCTGGCAGCGGTCTGCGAAATTCTGGCTTCGACGTGGACGAACTTGGCACGCTGGCCCGGCCGGCCCTTTCGCATTTGACCGAAGCCGATCGACTGTGCCACAGGGGAGTTCCACGTCCCGAGAAAATCCGCGCCGAAGGAAATTACGTAGTTCGACTGACCTAAGTCGACCGTGGGCAGCGCAGCGTGGCCGAAGCTCCAGGAATTAGCGGACTGGATCACGCTGTCATCCAGGAATGCGAACTCAACGGGCGGCGCGCCCTTGAAGGCTGCGGCAAAACCATCCACGAGACTTTTCCGTTGGCCGCGAAGCGGCGAGGTCAGGATGGCAAGACGGCCTTCTTCTTTGTTCGTTTGCAGCGCCGACAAGTGAGAGACCAGCTGTTTGGTGGCGTCGTCCCAGCTAATTTCCTGAAACTGTCCGGAGCCGCGCGGTCCGGTACGCGCGAGAGGATTCTTAATGCGGTCGGGATGATAGGTGACCTGCAAGCCTGCCTGACCGCGCGGGCAAAGACGGCCCTGATTGATCGGGTGTGCTGGATTGCCTTCGAGTTTCTTCGCCAGTCCCATTTTGATGACGCCGAGCTGGCCATTGCGCACGACTTCGGCTTCGCCTTGCATCACGCGCACAATCAGGCCGCAGCCCGCGGGACAAAGCGTGCAAATGCTCGGCTTCCACGTGGCGATGCCGGGGACCAAGTCCTCTTCCGGCACAAAGCGGATGAGCTGGTGATCGGGATTGCCGCAGCCTTCGAGAGCGGCAGTCGCTCCACCGATGGCCGAAAGTTTCAGGAAATCGCGACGTTCCATCTTTTCCTTTTTTCCGGCGGCCTCAAGTTTCGGGCCGCAGCTAGATCGCATCAAGAAAGATCAGTAGTGACACGTGACGCAATCAACTGACGCATTCTGCTGCCGATGACAGCTAATACAAAAGCCCATCGTGTGGTCGACCTTGCGCTCGGCGACCGTTTGTTGGGTCATATCGCCGTGGCATACCTTGCAATCAACGCCCGCGCGAATGTGCGGCGCGTGATTGAATTTCAGGTGTGCGGACGGCTCGAACCCATACACGCGCTGCCAGGGAATGTCTTCGCCGCGTGCCAGATAGGCAGCAACTTTCTTGATCTCCGGGTTGTCCGTGGCGATCACCCGGTGGCAGGTCATACAAAAATTGACGCTCGGAATTCTGGCATCGGGGCCCTGATCCACACCGACGTGGCAATCGGTGCACTGCAAGCCATTCGCCAAGTGCACCTTGTGTGTGAACGCGATCGGCTGGACGGGCTTGGGGCGCGATCCAAAAAATTCCAGAACGGCGTCAGACACCGTGCGGTGCGCAGGAGTAAAAATGTCGGAACTCGGCATTGGCGATTGCGATGACGCGCTAGGAGCCTGAGCGGGCAAAGTCCGCTCCAGAAACACGCCCCCCACCACGATCACGCCAACCACCGCCGCAATTCGAAAATAGCGTTTCAAATCGAATGCAAGCCGAGACAATTCACCCTCATTTTTGAAACCCAACTATGAATGCGAAGTTGCCATACTACATGCCGATCCGTTGCGTGTAAACCCGGATTTCGTTTTCCCGGGTACCCACGTGCGGTCATTACAAGCGCCGTACCGAGCCTATTCGCGGCCGCCGAAGATTCTAGACGCGATGATGTGAGCGCGAAAGGTAGTTGAGCTGCGTCTGTTGACCGACCCAGAAAATACCAAGCGTGAGAAAGGTCATCATGTACATGATGAGCTGGGGAGATAGCGCGACGAGGGTGTGCCACAAGTCGCACTCGCTGTGGACAGCCGCCGCTGCTGGCGCGCGTAAATCCAGGACGAGCAGCGTCATCGCGACGGCGAAAATCCCGTCGCTTGGTGCCGCTAGCCGCTCGACACTCTGGCCGGCAATCTGATCGTAGGACGCTTTCACCCGCGGAAGCGTACCACCGGTTGCGATAGTTAGAAATCAGCGAACCCCGCCCTTCGGACTCACTGGCAGTGACGTGCCAAGAATCACAAACCCACCCTTATCGCAAACATCAGAGGCTCGGCTTTAGCCCAGTTGATAGGCGGGAGCCGTCAACGACCTTAGAAACAAGTTTCTGTGCGCAGCTAGGAAAAATACAGAGCCATAAGATCCCTGGCGCTCACTGTATCGCACCATTTGAATCCTAGCGCTGAGCCTCCTCCGCGAAGTATTTGGTCATGGGTGTATCCGCGAGGAAGCGAGCGCCGGTCTTCTTGAACATCTCGGCAAGAAGCAACTTCGCATCACCGTCCATGTATGTAAGGCCGCAGACGTCGATGACGAGCTTCTTCGATCCAAGGGACGGGCTCAAAGACTGCCATGTGCGATCAAGCTCATTGAGCCAAGGCCTTGCCAGTCTTCCCTCCAGCTTCACAGTCGTGATTCCTGCTTCCTCATGAAGAGTGACCTTGAGCGCCATGAGCGTCATGTGACTAACATTATCCGTGGCCCCAAATGGCACGCCGAGAACCAAAGTCGAAGCTATGGCTAGATGGGCTGCATGTCGAATGACAGCAATCGCTTGGCGGGAAGCCACGGAGCGTGGCATGCAAAGGATAGTGATAATTGACGAGGGACACTGACGGAATATCGCCACAACTGACTACATGTAGTCCTGGCGTTCGATGCCGAGCTTCTTCAGTTTGGAGTTCAGAGTCGTTCGCTTTAACCCAAGCCGGGCGGCGGCTCCATGTTTGCCTGCGATGACGCCCTTGGCTTCCCGGAGCACGCGCAAAATGTGTTCGCGCTCGGATGTCTCAAGGGTTGTATCGGCTTCGGACTCGGGCATTTGAGCACCCAGCAGTTCGGCCAAGGGAGCTCGCAACGTAGGACCTTTTGTGAGAATCACCGCCCGTTCGATGAAGTTCTCAAGCTCTCGAATGTTTCCCGGCCAAGGCCAGCGCGTGAGGGCCCTCATTACGTCCGACGGAATTGTTTGTATCTGGCGGCCCAATCCACGTGCGTGCTTATCCACGAAATAGCGAGCTAAGAGCGGAATATCCTCGCGACGCTCGCGCAAGGGAGGCAGCGCAATTGGGAATACCCTCAAACGATAATAGAGGTCACTTCGAAAATGGCGGTCGGTCACCATCTGGCCGAGATCGCGATTTGTGGCGGCTACCAGCCGCGCATCCACCGGAATCGTTCGAGTGCCGCCGAGACGTTCGAACTCCTTTTCCTGGAGAGCACGCAGCAGCTTGGGCTGTAACTCAAGAGGAAGATCTCCCACCTCGTCAAGAAAGAATGTACCCTGGTGGGCCAGTTCGAGCCGACCGATCTTCTGGGAGATTGCACCGGTGAATGCGCCCTTCTCATGGCCAAAAAGCTCGCTTTCGAGCAGCCCGGTTGGAATCGCGGCACAGTTCAGCTTGATAAGGCTACGTCCGCCACGCGAACTGAGTTGGTGTATGGCTCGGGCGATCAGGTCTTTGCCAGTTCCCGTTTCCCCGAGAATCAGTACGGTTACATCCGTGGTCGCCACTGTTTCGACTTCGCTGAGGACCTTCCGCAACGCCGGGGCCGTTCCGATGATGTCCTCGAATCGGTGCTCGGTTAAGAATTCCTCTTCGAGATAGCGCTTTTCATTTTCCTTTCGCTCTAGCTCTTCCTGAGCCTGTATCTTTTCTGAGATGTCCCGAATAACGCTCAGCACGATCTTGCCCCCCGCCGTATCGACGGGGCTGAGCATGATGTCGACGGGGAACTCAGTTCCATCCTTACGAAGGCCATAGAGTTCCAAGCCCCTGCCCATCGGGCGGATGCGGGCTTGGCCGGCATATTCTTTTCGATGGCCTGGGTGGCCGCTGCGGAAGCGTTCCGGGATCAAAGTCTCCACCGGCTTACCCAGCAATTCCTCGCGGCTGTAACCGAAGAATCTTTCAACTTGAGCGTTGACCCTGGCGATTCGTCCCTCAAGGTCCGTGACGACGATCGCGTCCGGTGAGGATTCGAACAGCTTCTCGAATAAAGCCTGTGGCTCGATAGGCATAGCGTTTCCATGTGAAGGCGCGCTCATTTAGTCGGGTCCCCGCTCGGCTGCCTGCTCCCAGTAACTTGCTAACGGAGCGGCCCGTGAATGACCGCCCGGAGCACCGCCCGCCAGTGGAACCACGACGAGATCATATATCAACTGACCCGAACAGTGGGAGCGTCCGCGGTTGCACGCAGCACGCCTGTCACAACCATATGTGATGCAGCTCACAGAAATCGATGCTGCACGTGACGAAAATTATATGGGATGTGGGGACTTGGTTATATCTTCAACATCCACATGCCGGGAAGCAAGCTAGGAAATTTAGAACTCGAAAAGAAATGTTTGGAACGAAGGAGAAGTGAAAATGAGTGAAAAGACGACAGCAGCGCAGACAGCCCCGGATTCGACATCGTTGAAACTAGTCCAACCAGAATCTCTCGTGGATCGCATAAACCGGCTCCAGCAGAATATTGCACGCCGGGCGTTTGAAATCTTTCGCGGTGACGGCGGGTTCTTCGGCCGTGAACTGGATCACTGGTTCAAAGCAGAAGCCGAGCTTCTCCACCCGGTTCACATCAACATCACCGAGGCGGGTGACACGCTGAACGTTCAGGCCGAGGTGCCCGGATTCAACGCGAACGAGCTTCAAGTCAGTCTCGACCCACATCGCCTAACCATTACCGGCAAGAGAGAGACAACCAAGGAGCAGGAGAAGAAGGGCAAGACCGTTTATAAGGAACAGTGCTCGAGCGAGATATTGAGGATCGTCGATTTGCCGGCTGAAGTCGATGCGTCGAAAACGACTGCTACACTCAAGAACGGCGTACTCGAGCTCAGCATGCCGAAGAGCGCACAGACGAAGTCGACACGGGTCGAAGTGAAAGCGGCCTAAGGCGGAAAGCAACAGATGGAACCGGATTACTGGTGGGTGACAATTCAGCACCACGGGGAAGCTAAGCAACGCCCAGAATTGTCACCCGTTAACTATTGACGGTCGCTGTTGGTGGTTCGGATCGGATCGGATTTCGCTCCTGTAACCCAGTATTCTTCTATTTCGCAATCAACTTCAGTAGCATGTGTGTGCCTCGAACATGACTACCTTTCCCATCGTATCGAACAGAAAAGCCGATGCCGTTCCGGACGCGATTCGCGGCCTGTCCTCCGAAGCGGCGGCTGAGCGGCTCTCGCAATACGGTCCAAATGATCCAGCACCCGTCAAGCGTGGAGCACCCATATTCGAACTGCTCAGTTTATTCCTGAATCCGCTCGTCATCATCTTGTTGGTTGCAGGTGCCGCATCGTTTGTCCTGGGAGACGAAACGGATGCGCTCATCATTTTGGTAATCGTCCTGCTGAGCATATCCATCAATTTCTTTCAGACGTATCGATCGCAGCGAGCCATTGGCAGGCTGCGTGCAAACGTAACGCCGACCGCAACGGTGCTGCGCGACGGCACGTGGCAGGAAATCAAGAGGCACGAGGTCGTTCCAGGAGACACGGTGCGCGTCTCCGCCGGCGATCTAGTCCCCGCGGATGGCAAGCTGGTCGAGTCTCATGATCTGTACGTTCAGGAGGCAGCGTTGACGGGAGAATCGCTGCCGGCCGAGAAGGACGCCCGCTGGCAGCCAGATGGTTCGACTGACACTTCCAACGCGCCGAATCTGGTTTTTCTCGGAACATCGGTTGTCAGCGGTATGGGAATCGTCGCCATCCTCAAGACAGGTCCACAGACAGCGTTCGGAGCTATCGCGGAACGCCTCGTCGCACGGCCGGAGGAAACCGACTTCGAACGGAGCATGAAGCGCTTCGGGATGCTGATCATGCGCGCCGTTTTTTTCCTGGTGCTCTTCATTTTGGTCGTCCGAGTCGCCATGCACAAGGATGCGTTCGAGTCCTTTGTGTTTGCCGTCGCGCTTGCCGTCGGGCTGACTCCTGAGTTTCTCCCGATGATTACTTCAGTCACGCTGGCGCGCGGCGCGGTGCACATGGCGCGTGACCACGTGGTCGTGAAGCATCTGCCCGCCATTCAGAATTTCGGCACAATCGACGTCTTGTGCAGCGACAAGACAGGCACGCTCACCACTGGACTCATGAGCCTCGCCTCGTCCGTCGATTACACGGGAAAGGCTTCAGACCGGCCGCTCGAACTTGCATACCTGAACAGCATGTTCGAAACCGGCATCCGTAGTCCGCTCGACGTTGCAATCTCGAAAGTACACCGCCCGGATGCCGACGGTTACGTGAAGCGCGATGAGATTCCATTCGATTTCGACCGGCGCCGCCTTTCGGTCGTTGTGGAGAAGCAAGGGGCTGCACCGGGCGGTTGCCTGCTCATTACCAAAGGCGCTCCGGAGGGCATTCTCGAACTGTCTGAGTCGTATGAAGCCGAAGGGCAAATCGTCCCTCTGGATGCCGACTTGCGGCATCGATGTCGGCAGACATTTGAAAGATTGAGCGAGCAGGGATTTCGCGTGCTCGCCGTCGCGTATCGAAATGTGGAGACACTGAAGAGCTTCAGCGTGGCAGACGAACGCTCTCTCATACTGGCGGGCTACCTTGCATTCGCCGATCCGCCAAATCCGGACGCAGGCAATACGCTTGCCGCGATGAAACGCGACGGAGTCGAGGTCAAAATCATCACCGGGGACAATGAATTGGTCGCCCGCCATGTGTGCGAGCAGGTTGGCCTCGTGAATCCGACGATTATTCTGGGCGAAGAGCTCGATCGTACGAGCGATCCCGCGCTCGCGCATCTGGCAGAAGAAACGATGGTGTTCGCGCGGGTCTCGCCAATGCAGAAGCATCGAATTATCCTCGCGCTGAAGCATCGCGGCCATGTGGTCGGTTACATGGGAGACGGCATCAATGACGCGCCCTCGCTGCACGCCGCGGACGTAGGGATTTCCGTCTCGTCGGCAGTAGACGTCGCGCGGGAAGCGGCGGACATCATCCTTCTCAAGCCGGGCCTGGATGTATTGCACAATGGCATCATCGAAGGCCGCAGGGCCTCGGCGAACGTGCTGAAGTACCTGCTGATGGGCACCAGTTCCAATTTTGGCAATATGTTCAGCATGGCAGGGGCCTCAGTGTTTCTGCCGTTTCTGCCGATGCTCTCGACGCAGATACTTCTCAATAATTTTCTCTACGACACCGCGCAGATCACGATCCCCTCTGACCGGGTGGATGAGCAATACGTTCGCGCGCCGCGCCGCTGGGACATGAAACTGATCCGGAATTTCATGATTTTCATCGGCCCGATCAGTTCTGTCTACGACTTTCTAACCTTTTACGTGTTGCTTCATTTTTTTCACGCGAGCCAGAAAGAGTTCCACACCGGCTGGTTCGTCGAGTCGATTGCGACGCAAACGCTGGTGCTGTTCGTGATCCGCACGATGGGGAACCCGCTGAAAAGCCGCCCGAGCGCGCCGCTCGCGTTTACGACGATTTTGATTGTCATCATCGGCGTCGTGCTCCCATTCTCGCCGCTCGCGGGAGTCCTTGGTTTCACTACGCTTCCCGCTTCGTTTTTCACTTTCCTCGCCGTTTCGACCGCCACCTATCTCTTGCTCGTTGAACTGGCAAAGCGCCTTCTATTCGCCAAAGCTTGGACCGCCTAGGGTGTTACAAGCGGTTCAAGTTGAGGGCCGGTCAGTACGATAAGATGTCTGTTGCAGGTTATTCCAAAAGCGAACCCGAAAGGCCGAACAGGGGGAGGACAAGGCTATGGGCTCCGCACCTTCTGCAGGATTCACGAATCCACACCAATCCACTAATCCACTGTCTGCCGAGGAACTGCGCAAAATGCATGCGTACTGGCGCGCGGCAAACTACCTCTCTGTCGGTCAAATCTATCTCTATGCGAATCCCCTGCTGCGCGAGCCGCTCAACATCGAAGACATCAAGCCGCGTCTCCTGGGCCATTGGGGTACGACACCTGGATTGAATTTCATCTACGTTCATTTCAACCGCCTGATTAAGAAACATGATTTGAACGCCATCTACATCGCGGGGCCGGGCCACGGCGGGCCGGGTCTGGTCGCAAACACATTTCTCGAAGGCACGTACAGCGAGTTTTATTCCGACATTCCGCAGACGGAAGAGGGCATGCGGAAGCTCTTCAAGCAGTTTTCGTTTCCCGGCGGAATCCCAAGCCATGTCGCGCCGGAGACGCCGGGCTCGATCCACGAGGGCGGCGAACTCGGTTATTCGATCGCGCACGCTTTTGGCGCAGCGTTCGACAATCCCGATTTGCTCGTCTGCTGCGTGGTCGGCGACGGCGAGGCAGAGACGGGCCCGCTAGCCACCAGTTGGCACGCCAACAAGTTCTTGAATGCCGCACGGGACGGCGCGGTGCTTCCGATCCTCCATCTGAACGGCTATAAGATCGCGAATCCGACGCTGCTCGGGCGCATGGATGACAAAGAGCTGACGCAGCTTTTCACCGGCTATGGTTACCGGCCGTACTTCGTCGAAGGCCGCGAGCCGGAAGCCATGCACCAGAAGATGGCGCACACGCTCGACACGATCGTCGGCGAAATCCGTTCCATCCAAGCTGCCGCGCGAGGCGGAATATCCTCCGGCGTTCCAGCTTGGCCGATGATCATCCTCCGGACGCCGAAAGGTTGGACCGGCCCCAAGTTCGTCGATGGAAAGCCGGTGGAGAATACCTGGCGGGCGCATCAGGTCCCGGTCGCGGATTTCGCTTCTCATCCCGGCCATTTGAAAATCCTGGAAGACTGGATGAAGAGTTACCACGCCGAGGAGCTTTTCGACGCGAGCGGCAAACTGGTCGCCGAACTCGCCGAGCTAGCGCCGAAGGGCGATCGCAGAATGGGCGCGAATCCCCACGCGAATGGCGGATTGCTGCTGCGGGATCTTGCAATGCCGGACTTTCGACAGTACGCGGTAAGCGTGGCGAAGCCAGGCATCGAAATCGCGGAAGCCACCCGGGTTTTGGGCGGATTTCTCCGCGACGTGATGAAGTTGAATGCCGACTCCAAGAACTTTCGCGTGTTTGGCCCCGATGAAACTGCCTCGAATCGTCTCGAGGCGCTGTATGAGACAACCGACAAGATCTTCATGGAGCCGCTGCTTGCCACCGATGAGCACCTTTCGAAAACTGGCCGCGTGATAGAAGTTCTGAGCGAGCATTTGTGTCAGGGGTGGCTCGAAGGCTACCTTCTCACCGGGCGGCACGGCTTTTTCTCCTGCTACGAAGCGTTTATCCACATCGTGGACTCGATGTTCAATCAGCACGCGAAGTGGCTTAAAGTGACGAAAAAGATTCCGTGGCGGCGCCCGATCGCGTCGCTGAACTATCTCCTTACCTCGCACGTCTGGCGGCAAGACCACAACGGCTTCACCCACCAGGATCCCGGCTTTATCGATCATGTTGTGAACAAGAAAGCGGATATCGTGCGCGTCTATCTTCCGCCCGACGCGAATACGCTTCTCTCGGTGGCGGATCACTGCCTGCGAAGCCGGCATTATGTGAACGTGATCGTGGCGGGCAAGCAGCCGGCCTTACAGTTTCTGGACATGAAGGCCGCCGTCGCGCACTGCACGACTGGAATCGGAATCTGGGAGTGGGCCAGCACGGACGAGGGAACGGAGCCGGATGTCGTAATGGCGTGCGCGGGAGATGTTCCGACGCTCGAAACGCTCGCAGCCGTGGACTTGCTCCGCCAGCATTTTCGGGACATCAAGATTCGCGTGGTCAACGTCGTGGACCTGATGACGCTTCAGCCGTCCACCGAGCATCCCCACGGCATCTCTGATGCCGACTTTGATTCGATGTTTACTGCGGACAAGCCGATCATCTTCGCGTACCACGGATATCCCTGGCTGATCCACCGCCTCACCTATCGCAGAAAGAATCACGACAATCTGCACGTGCGCGGCTACAAGGAAGAAGGGACCACGACGACTCCGTTCGATATGACTGTACTGAACGACCTGGATCGCTTTCATTTGGCGGGCGACGTGGTCGATCGGGTGCCGCGGTTGCGCGAAATCTCCGGCCATTTCAAACAACATCTTCGGGACAAACTGATCGAACACAAGGAATACATCTGCCGGGTTGGCGACGATCTCCCCGAAATCCGGGACTGGAAATGGCCCTACTAGCACATGAATATTTTGGTGCTCAATTCGGGGTCGAGCAGTCAGAAAACCTGCCTCTATCAGATTGAAGGCTCGCTCCCGGAACATCCGCCAACGCCTGCCTGGGAAGGCAAGGTCACCTGGGAGGACAACCGCGCCGTGATGGAAGTTCGGAATTCGGCCGGCGCCACACTAAAACAGGAAATCACGGTCAGGTCATATGCAGATGCGACGGAGAAGCTGCTGGACAACTTGTCCGCTGGTTCGGTTCGAGTCGCAACCAGGCAGCCGGAGATTGATGTCGTGGGCCATCGAATCGTCAACGGCGGCGAAGACCTCAAGCAGCCGATGTTTATCACGCCCGAGGTCAAGGCTGCGATCGCGCGAATGGCTGCATTCGCGCCGCTGCACAATCGTCTTGAGCTCGAGGGAATCGAGGCGATCGAAAAGCGGCTCGGCCCGGTCCGCCAAGTGGCGGTTTTTGACACCGGCTTTCACAGTCACCTGTCGCAGGCTGCGGCCATCTATCCGGGGCCGTATGAGTGGGCCACGCAAGGGATTCGCCGGTTTGGATTTCACGGCATCAATCATCAATACTGCGCCGGGCGGGCCGCGCAAATGCTCGGCAAAGACCTCGGTTCGCTGAAACTCGTCACCTGCCATCTCGGAAATGGGTGCTCTCTCGCGGCGATCGACGGCGGGAACAGCGTCGATACAACGATGGGTTTCACGCCGCTGGAAGGGTTGATGATGGGAACGCGATCGGGCTCCGTCGATCCGGGAGTCCTGACGTACTTAATTCAAAAAGAGCGGCTCAGCGGCGCGCAGCTCGACGAAATATTGAATCGGAGGTCCGGCCTGCTCGGCATCTCCGGACTTTCCGCGGACATGCGGCAGATTGTTTCCGCCATGAAGGAAGGACACGCGCGGGCCAAGCTCGCGTTTGAGATTTTCGTGCATCGATTGCAGGCCGGTATCGGCTCGATGATCGCGGCGCTGGGCGGAATCGATGCTTTGGTGTTTACAGCCGGGATTGGTGAGAATTCTCCGGATGTGCGTTCGGAGGCGTGCGCGAACTTCGCGTTTCTCGGAGTACACCTCGATGCTACAAAGAATGCGATGCCGCCTTCGGATCATGAAATTTCAGGTCCAGGCTCGGCCGTCCGCGTACTGATCATTCAAGCCCAGGAAGACTGGGCGATCGCTCGCGACTGCTGGAAGCTTATTTCCGAGCGCCTGGTCTGACGCCCAGAGCCGCACAAGGACCTAGAGGCTTAGCACCGCAATGACGAGTTCGGGATCATCGGTCTTGCGAATCTTGAAACCGAAGCGGTCAGCCAGAGCGCCCATCGCCAGATTTTCCGGCAGCATGTTGGCGACAATCTCCTGTAGGCCTTCGTCCTTCCCAACCTGAATCAGGTGCCGCAGCAACTCCGTCCCCAAGCCGAGATTCTGATAGCGGTCGCTCACCAGGATGGCCACTTCCGCGCTTTTCGCTGAGCGGTCTTTCGTCAGGCGGCCAACCCCAAGAATCTCGCGCCGGTTGATTTCCGGCACGGTGCGCTCGACCACCAGCGCCATTTCGCGGTCGTAGTCGATGAAGCATTTTCGAATCAGCCGGTCGTGGGCGACGCGGCTGGTCAGGTTTTCCATGTGAAAATAGCGTAGATACACGCTCTCTCCGGAGAGGGTTTCGTGAAATTTCACCATTAGCGGTTCGTCTTCAGGCCGAATCGGCCGGACAATCGCGTCCCGGCCATCTTTCATTTTCCATGGCGAAACGTATTGCGCGGGATATGGCCGGATCGTGGCGCGTGGCAGGTCGCTATCCGCAACTTCTGCACCGTACAGCACAATCCGCGCGTCCAGCGCCAGCAAACGCTCGGGCGAAGCGAGGAGCGGGTTGATGTCGATTTCCTTGATTCTACGCTGCTCCACGACGAGCTGGCTGAACCGCACCAGAACTTGTTCCACGGCGACCACATCGACGGCAGCGCGCCCGCGGACACCCTTGAGCGCACCGAAAATTCGCGTCTGCTCCATCAGGCGCTGCGCCAGCGTGGTGTTGAGCGGAGGGAGAGCGAGCGCGCGGTCGCGATACACTTCGACAAGCTGTCCACCTGACCCGAACAGGAGCACGGGCCCGAATTGCGCGTCCACGCTGCTGCCCAGGATGAGCTCGTATCCTTCCGACCGCACCATCGGCTGAACCGTGACTCCAAGAAAGCTCGCCGCGCCCGCCTTTGCCGTAACGGAAGTCTGGATGGCTTGAAATGCCTGCCGGACCGAAGCTTCGTCAGCAAGGTTCAGCTTTACGCCGCCGACGTCGGTCTTGTGCGTGATGGTTTCCGAATGGACCTTCAGCACTACCGGGAAGCCGAGCGCCTGGGCCAAATCCGCGGCTTCTTCCGCGCTCCGCGCGATCTTCGTCGGGACAGTCGGAATACCGTAAAGGGCCAGCACTTCTTTCGATTCGACTTCCGTCAAAAGCGTGCGGCCTGCCTTCGTAACTCGGCGCAGAATCTCGTCCACTTTCCGGCGAGTCACTTCTCCCGCTTCGGGCTGATCCGCGAGCACCGGCGTTTCGTAAAGGGCGTGAATGTTGTAGCTATACCTCCACATATAATTGAAAGCGCGAGCGGCCGTGTCTGGATAATCGAACGTCGGGATGCCCGCGTTGTTCAATGTGGCGCGACCTTGCGCGACGATCTTCCCGCCCATCCAGCTTGCCAGCACAGGTTTTCTCGTGCCTTGTGCATACGGTTTCAAACGGTCAGCGACCTGCGCCGGATCGGTCATCCCCTGCGGAGCCAGAATCACCAGGAGTCCGTCGCTATTGGGATCCGCCACGGCGATCTCGATCGCACGGGCGAACCGCTCCGGATCAGCATCGCCCAGAATGTCGATTGGGTTGTTGTGGCTCCAATGCGGCGGCAGAAGCTCGTTGAAGGAATCTGCGGACTCTTTCGACATCTCGGCGAGTTTGCCGCCGGTGGCAATCAGCGCATCCGTAGCCAGAACGCCGGGACCGCCAGCGTTCGTCAGGATCGTGAGCCTCGGGCCACGCGGGCGCGGCTGCTTCCCCAGGACTTCGGCCATGTGGAATAGGTCCGAGATATTCCGAACGCGCAGCACGCCGCACCGCCGGAATGCCGCGTCAAATACTTCGTCGCTCCCTGTAAGCGCACCAGTGTGCGAACTGGCGGCGTGCGATGCAGCTTCCGACCGGCCCGCCTTGATCACGATGATCGGTTTGCTGAGCGCCACTTCGCGCGCCGCCGAAAGGAAGCTGCGCGCATCGCCGATCGATTCCATGTACAAAAGAATGCTCTGCGTCTGCGGATCCTCACCGAAGAATGAAATGAGGTCCCCCCAGCTCACGTCGAGCATCGATCCGGTCGAAACGATGGCGCTGAACCCGACATCCTCTTGCAAACTCCAGTCGAGAATCGCCGTCAACAGAGCGCCGCTCTGGCTGAGAAACGCGACATTGCCCGGCTGCACGATGCCCTGCGCAAACGTCGCGTTGAGCCCCAGGCCCGGATTCATCATTCCCAGGCAGTTCGGGCCGACGAGGCGCATTTCGCTGCGCCGGAGTTCCGCCTGAATTTGGCGTTCGAGTTCCGCACCGTCACGCCCCAGCTCTCTAAATCCGGCCGAAATCACGATTGACGAACGCACACCTGCATCGACGCACTCGCGAACGACCCCCGGAACGGTTGGCGCGGGCGTTACAATGACAGCCAACTCCACAGTCTCCGGAACGGCGCCGACGCTTGCATAGCAAGGAAGTCCGAGAATGTTGGGGCGGCGCGGATTAATCGGATAGACCTTGCCGGGGAAGTTTCCCTTGATGAGATTATTCAGGATCGTCCGCCCGACGCTCCCTTCCCGGTCGGTTGCGCCGATCACGGCCACCGATTTCGGCCGGAAGAAACAATCGAGAGCGGTGCGGCCAGTCATGCTTATCTCTGCCCCTTACCCCTTCGGGAACTCCAAGCGCACTCAATCTTACAAGGAGCCGAAGTAGGCTGCACGCTTAGACATCGGCCGGTGCAAAGGGTAGCTTGACGTTCGGATTTGGCGTCGGATGCAGAAACAGAAGATCGGATACTTCGAGGTATTGCAATTCGAGATAACTTACTGAATTACGGCCGGCGAGGAGCGGCCTCAATTCTGAGTTGCAGACCCTCGATGAACTCAAAGGGCGGCTGTCAGAACTGGGCCTAGCTCCTCGCCTTCCCCGAACGTTTCGCGCGACAAGTCTCTCCGAGCCTATCCACGCACCGTCAGAACGGGGCACCCGGCATGTGTTACGACTTTGTGTGCGGTTGTGATCGGCAAATGCGTTGCAGCTCCCGGGAAACCGGCGGGCCGGCGCACTCCTAGAACAATCAAGTCTGCTTTTCGCCGCTTGGCAACTTCGAGAATCCTGTCGGCGATCGGGCCATTTTCCACCGCAAATTGCGGCACGCACCAGAGCGCCGCTCCCTCCGGCATCATACCGCGCAAACGGCTCAACGCCGAATCCGTTAGTTCCTCCGAACGAACCAGTTCGCCCGTCTTCGGCTCACCAATCACATGCAGCAGCGTCAGATTCGCCTGAAATTCCTGCGCCAGTGAGATGGCGTATGGCGCCGCAGCAAGAGATTCCGCGGAGAAATCCGTAGCGTAGAGAATTTGGGTAAACTCTCCATACTTTGGAGAAGTCGTTGCTTCGGGTCCCACTGTCAGGACTGGGCAAGAAGCCGTCCGGAATACCTCTTCAGCTATCGAACCCAGCAAGGCCTTGCCGATTCCGGTGCGTCCGTGTGTTCCCATCACGATCAGATCGATGTTGTTCTTCTCGGTTGCTGATGCGAGAGCGGACCAGAAGTCTCCTTCCTCGATAATGACTTTCGGCTCAATCGCACCGAACGCTTTTCGAAGGGTCTCTTTTTCGATGCCTTCTTCCATCCGAGCCACCTGCTCGAGCGCAGGCCACGAGGAAGGATCCGTCATTGGGTTAATGATTGGCGGCCTCACGTGCAAGGCGTAGAGGTTCGCTCCAAAGCGTTTCGTGATGGCCGCCGCGTATGGAGTCGCGGCCGCAGCGGCCGGGGACAAATCCGTGGCGAAAAGGACGTTCTTGATCTCGATTCGGGTGCCAGCTTCAATGGTTTTCATGGCGGCCTCCCTTCTTCACGTTGGTAGTTAACCCCAATCCCCTCAGCGAGACCGTGATTGGCATCACGGCTAAGTGTGACGGGAATCACCGCCCCAAATGCGGCACTTGGCTCATTTTAACGAGCATAGAGGTGACTTATGAACATTACGGAGGTCGGCACGCGAATTACCGTGAAAAATATTCTGTATTTGACTGACTTCTCGGAGCCTTCCGCCGCTGCTCTTCCGTTCACAGGGGCAATTGCCCGGGGGTATGGGGCCACGGTGCATGTGCTGCACGTCCTGATTCCTCCCGCGTATGTTTATACGACGCCAGAACTGGCAGCGACCGCGATCTCAGCTGAGGAGGAAGACGCGCTCGCTGAAATGCAACGCCTCGAATCGCAACTCGCCGGTTTGGCTCATGAGACGAACATTGAGCGAGGCACAGAAGTGTGGCCGGCGGTCGAAAGCGCGATCAAAGATAATCGTATCGACCTCATAGTGGTTGGGACTCACGGCCGCACTGGTGCACAAAAGCTGCTGCTCGGCTCAATTGCAGAAGAGATCTTTCGGCGTTCGCCGGTTCCCGTGCTGACCATTGGGCCGGACGTCCGCGGAGGCGCTCATAACGCCGGTCGATTTCACCGCATACTGTTGGCCACTGATTTCTCGCCGGAGTCGCTGAAGGCCGCCGCCTACGCCGTGTCTCTCGCGCACGAAAATGAGTCCCGCCTCATCCTACTTCGCGTAATGCGAAAACCGAGTCCGCGGAATGACAGTGATCAGAATGCTTTTGAAGTCTCGGTCGCCGAGGCGCTTCACCAACTCTACGAGATCGTTCCTCCGGACGTGACGCTGAACTTTCCAGCCGAAGCTGTCATCGAATATGGCGATCCGGCGGAACGCATCGTGGAGGCCGCCAAACGGCGGGGCGCGGATATGGTTGTCATGGGTGTCCGCGCCGCCACCGGTCGGATCGGTGCGGCGACCCACCTCGAGCGCGCCGTCGCCCACAAGGTGGTCACGCGTGCTCCATGCCCGGTCCTGACCGTGCGCGGGTAGCTCGCGACGCCGCCGAGCTCAATGGAGAGAGAATCCCTGGGTCAAGAGGCCCACGATCGCCCCGAAGAGCGCGAGCCACGCGGAGTTCAATCGAAGCCGTATCAAGGCGATCGCGGAAACAATTGCAAGCGCGGCCGTGATCGGTCCCACGATCGTGACTCCCGAATTCCCGGTACGATGTAACCTATCCCAGAGCGTGATCCCGTGTTCTCCACGCAAAGCGTACGGACGCCGTACGCTCGCGATCATACGCCGGGCGTCCCATCGAGACAATCGATGCTAGAGCGGCAAACTTGTTGTAGGATGCGAGTCAGTTCCGGGATGGCGTTGCGGACGCGTTCTGTCGAGTTGGGGGAAAAAGCATGATCAGGATTTCCAGTTTTGTTGCGCCTTTTGCGTTTGCAACGGCTATATTGCTTGCGGGAACTGCTCCGGCGGTCGCACAGGTCCAGAACTACAAGCCGGTGACGCAAGACATGCTCCTGCACCCGAATCCGAATGACTGGCTGATGTACAGCCGCACGTATGACGCGTGGCGTTACAGCCCACTCAAGCAAATCAACAAGAAGAATGTCCAGCAGCTTCGGATGGCGTGGGTTCGCGGCTTGGGAGAAGGCGTCACCGAGACGATTCCCATCGTGCATGACGGCGTGATGTATGTGATTGCTCCAGGCGGACTCGTGGATGCCCTCGACGCGACCAATGGAGACCTCATCTGGGAGTACAAGCGCACTTACAAGAACCCACAGATTGGCTCGGTGGAACGGACCAAGGCTCTCGCGATTTACGAAGACATGGTTTACTTCACCGCGCCCGACGGCTTCGTCGTTGCGCTGGATGCGAAAACGGGAAAGGTTCGCTGGGAAACTTACAAAAGCGAGACTCAAAACACCTCGGGTGCGCTGGTTGTCGACGGCAAGGTCATCTCAGGAGGTACGTGCGGCAAAGGGAGCATTAGTTGTTTCATCGAGGCGGACAATGCAGAAACCGGCGAAAAAATCTGGCGATTCATGACCGTCGCCCAGCCGGGTGACCCGGGCTACGCCTCTTGGGGCGGCGCGGACAATTCGCAATCCATGGCCTCTACGTGGGGATTGCCCGGGACCTTCGATCCGGTTCGCAACGTGCTCTACTGGGGCGTTGCGAATCCTATGCCGGACCAGCGGATGTTGCGCCACAACGGCAATCCCGACGGCACCTCGCGCACCACACCGGCCGACCTATACAGTAACTGCACGTTGGCACTCGACCCTGCGACCGGGAAGCTCATCTGGTATTACCAGCACCTTCCCGGAGATGACTGGGACACCGATCATACGCATGAGCGGACGCTCGTTCGCGAGGCGTTCAATCCCGATCCGAAGTTCATCAAGTGGATTAATCCCGATATTCCGCGCGGCTCGATGCACGACATTGCGGCAATGGTTTCCGAAGGCGGCGCCGTCTTCGTTCTCGACCGCGATAACGGCAAGTTCCTCTGGGCCACGCCGTTCCCGTACGATGATCCGCATTTCGTAATGTCCGATATCGATGTGAAGACGGGAAAAACAACGCTCAATTGGGACATCGTCTTCAAGCAGCCGGGCGATCACCACATCACGTGCTACTGGAATACGAGAAGCTACTGGCCCACGTCCTACGACCCGGAGACGAATTCCCTCTACGTACCGTACATCGATAACTGCCGCGATCTGACGGTCGCCGGCCCCGGAGTGAAGGGAAGCTGGACTGTCATCCCTCGCCCTGGCTCGAATCCGAATGAGTTGACCGGGCTGGCCAAAATCAATCTCTCCACGGGAGAAATCGCTCGGTTTGACGTTGGCCGCGCGCCGAGCAACGGCTCGGTCGTGGCGACAGCCGGCGGCCTGGTTTTCCATGGAGACATGAGCCGAAGGTTCAAAGCTTTCGACGCCGCCACTGGGAAGAAACTTTGGGAAGCAATTCTCGGAGGCAACATTTCGGTGAGTACCATCACGTATGCGGTCAACGGTAAGCAGTATGTTTGCGTGATGACCGGATACAACTTGAAAGTGCCGGAGCTGGCCGCGGAAGTGCCCGACATGAGGACTCCCACCGGGCACAACGCCGTGTATGTGTTTTCTCTGCCATAAAGTAGCCGGAGCATGCGCACCAATGTTATGATCCGCAACGCGTTCCGGATCGTAGTCTTGGGAACAAGAAGGAACAGGGGCCAACCATGAAAATCAACCGGCGAAAGCTGCTGTCGATTCTCGGCGTTTCTCCCGCGATTTTGGCGGGATCTCCCGCTCTTGGGGACCAGAAGAAAAAGAAAGCCCCTCCGACTGCCGTTGAAGCCAAGCTTGAGACTCTTAATCCCAAGGGGATGCCGCCCGCGGTCCAGCTGGTCCCCATGGCACCGCGTCTGGACACCCTCGACGGCAAAACCGTGTTCCTCGTGTCCGACGGCTTCGCCGGGGCGGATCGTTTCCTCGCGCAGATCGCCATCTGGTTTCAGAAGAACATGCCCAGTGTGAAGACGGTGTACCGTCTGAAAGCTGGGTCGTATTTCGATGATGACCCCAAGCTCATGGCGGAAATCAAAGCCAGCGGCAACGCCATGATCATGGCATACGGGCATTGAAGCACCTGCACC
>DATNHO010000072.1:0-7831 GCA_035604895.1 Terriglobales bacterium
GCCCGTCGGTGTCGAGGTCTCCCGGTTCTCGTGCATGCAGTTTCTCAGCGTGCTCGGGGTCTACGACTACGCCGGGCCGACCAACTGCTCGCGCTTCCGCCGCTGGCCGTGTTGCCTTCCCCTTCTGTCCACAGGGTCGGCACCCCGAATTAGTTTTACGAAGCTCAATACCCGGCCCGCCGATGCCTCTGTCTACGCTTCGCCCACCGCCTCGCAACGGTGCACGCAAAGACTCAAGGCCAGGATGGTTCGCTACTCCTTTCCTCTAGGACTCTTGCATTCCCTGCTACATGCCGGTTTATCCCGGCGCACGGACAGAAGACTAGGGTGTAACGAGGAAAGCGTCCACCCAGACCCAACTTCCGCCGGACACCGCGTTGTGTGTTCCGGTAACCTCAATCGCCAGCGTATGGGTTCCCTCAGTCAAACCGCTGGCCGTATAGACCGCCGCTTGCGTTTGCGCTGAAGTGGCGTACGTGTCGATGGTGCCCTGTATCACGCCGTCCACGTATACCTGCGCAATACCCGACCACTGGTCACGATACCCAATCCAGCTCACGGCCGTGCCGGTAAAAGTCAGAGTGGCGCGGGCGTTCGTATCCATGCACATTACGATCGTCCCGCCGCTGGCCCAAGCATAGGTCTTGGGGAACCACGTGCCACCGGTATACACCACGGCAGAGCTATTTTGCTCGATCCGAGTGGGTGTCGCCGATGACGACGGAGGCGTAGGCGGTGAAGAAGTGGACGTTGAAGAGACGGTCGTCACGTCAAAGGCGTCGACCCAGACCCACGCTCCACTGGACTTACTGTCGTGTTGCCCGGTCACCTCAATCGTCAGACTGTGAGCGGCATTGCTGAGGCCGCTTGCTGAATACTCCGCGGCCTGAGCCTGCGCGTTTGCCGAATACGTGTCGATCGTCGCCTTCAGGACGCCGTCCAGATAAACCTGTGCTATGCCCGACCACTGATCGCGATAGCCAATCCACTTGACGCCCGTTCCGGTAAAGGTAAACTTCGCTTGGCTGCCTTCATCCATCGCCAGTGTCGCAGACCCGCCGCTGTTGAACGCCCCGCTATTCGGATCCCAGGTTCCGGTGTATACAACCGCCGGATTGTTTTGCTCGTAGCGAACCACTGTAGTCGGGGGCGGCGGAGGAGGCGGTGGTGGTTGAGTCGTACTGCCTAGCACGATCAGGTAGGTGTCGGAATAATCGGTAGTGTACTTGTCGATCGCTTGCAAGTCGAAATCGCTGGCGTAGAGCAGTCGAGTGCCATCGCGACTGACGGTAAGCTTCGGCTGCCAGTTATAGCTGTTCAGCGGCCGGCTGCGATGATGCGCCCAGCGAATTACTCCCGAGCCGTCAAGCTTGACCTGCAAGATCTCGTTGGTATAAGCGACCCAGCCGCTGCCGCCGGATTCGGGATTGCTGGGGGCCTCCGTATCGACAAAGGCCGACCCGTTACCGTCCGGAGCCGTAATGTGGACCGCGAGGCTCCAGTCCAGTTGGGCCAGGCAACTTTGTGTGCCACTGGCCAGGAGGATCTTCACGATTCCGTTGTTGCAGTTTGGAATCGGCTGCGGATCATTCGAGTTCGTCCAAACCAGCACTTCATTCCCATTGGTATCGCGCGTGAGGTGCTTGTGGCCGTCGGCGTGCCCAACCTGCCTCAAGAAGTTCATGTTGATATCAAACAGCTCCTGGCCGGTGTAGCGGACGGTCCCGCCCTGTATCCAGCTAATGATCACGTTGTTGTTGGGCGTGATGTACTCGCTGTCGAAGCTGCGCCCAGCGGTGTCGAACACCGTGAACTTTTTGTCGGTGCTGATCTGGTAGACGAAAATGTACCGGCCGTCGCCGCAATACACGAAGTGATCCCCGTCCAAGGAAATATCCATTTCGCCGTTGCCGCTAATGGCCGAGTACTCGCTAAAGGTGTGTACCACGGCAATGGAGCCGGTGGAAGTGTTGTAGCTCTTGAGCATATTGCCGGAATGGTAATAGAGCGTTACGTTGTCTTTCCGTGACCATCTCGGCTCACTGGAGGCGTTGATTTCAAGTGGAAGGTCGTGGATGTAGAACCCGGAACCATCGTACAGAGCAAAGTAACTCTGGTGCACCAGTATGAACTTCGAATTGTCGCTGTTGAACGCGCTCATGGTCGAGTATTCATTCTCAATCCACGTCAGATTGCCGCCGCCATCCGCGTTGGCTGTCCCCAGGGCATTCGATACGCGCTTGATCGTCGAGCCGAATGTGGGATCGACGTACGTTAGGCCAACCTGGGGCGGCACTAAAGTGTCGTACTCAGGCGCAAGTTCAATGCCTGTGGTAGTAAGCTGGGCAACTGCGGTTTCTTTCGAACCGATCAGCAACAGGGACCCCGAAAACAGAATTGCCCGAACAAGCTTTTTCACTAATTTCTCCTTTTTGGTTCCATTTTTTGGCTTCGTTCTTTCCCTCGGCCCGAATGGAGGGCCTTTCAATTCCCGGAAGCATTTGGCCTTGAACGCTCCGATAGTGCCCAAGCCGTTTCTAAAAGCCGCCGGACCACCTTCTCCTGCTCGAGGCAGGCATCGGCTCCGCACCTACGAGCACCCGCCATGAAGTCTCTTGCCGGACAGATGAGGATCAGCTTCGAGAAGGGGCTAAACCGCTTGATGGAAGCGACGACCCGGCAGACTGGGGTCCTCAGTGGTTTCACATTCGCCACGATCAGTTCGGGACAGAGCCGTCCTGCTTGCTGTCCCACGCTTCTCAACCCGCTCAAACTGCCCACAACTTCGAACTCAGGCCGGTCGCGAAAGAGATATTCAATAAGCTGAGACAAAGCTGGGGGGCTAACGACTAGGATTCTGACCTTACGCACGCAGCTTCTCCCTTGCCGGCGCAAGGTTTCTCCTCACCAGAGCGGTCGCCGAAAAGCCCAGTGAGCTCTTTTTCACCTATCACGTATCAACTGTGCGGTCGGAAGGTTTGCGGCTCAATTAGGCGGGCACCTTAGGGTAGTGGGATTCGCACCCTAAGGTGGGGGGCCGAAGGCGTAACCGGCTCAGGTTCTTCTGTGGACGCGTATTTGATCAACTGCAGGCAAACGCAAGACTTCAACGTCCGCGTCAGGATGAAGCGCGTGGGTCGGCGTGTGTTTTCTTAGGGTTGTTATCAGACTTTGGGTCGCATCGGAAGGTGCCGGGATCTCTGCGGATTTGCTTATTCCGCTGGCGCCAGGAATTGAAGAACTCTTCCATACAGCCGGCGTGGGCCAGCCATGGAATCTCTGGCGGTGGAAACGAATGCCCGCCACCGCGCCTACGACTGTCTCTTGCTCCCAGCAGGTCTTACGCACTCCAGTCGGAACCCGTACGGCTGGCACCCCGCATCAGAATGGAGTAAGTAATGATTGAAGAGCCTGGTCGCATATATATTGCCGAAATCCGTATAGCCCATCCGATAACACGATTTCAGCGAAGCGAAATTATTCCACTCCACGAAGGACACAACACCCTTGTAGCCTCGTGCCAGGTATGCCTCGAGAGCCCTGGTCATCCCGATCGCGTGCAGACGTTGCCCCCGATAGTTCACATGGGTGAAACCCTTGTACATGTAAATGAACTGATCGTTAAAATGCAGAACCAGGTCTGGCGGATCAATCTTGGTCGGTTTATTGGAGTACCACCCGTAGGCGGCGAGCACGTCGCCGTTGAGGAAGCCGTAGCATTCGTCTCCTTTCCCGAGAGCCTGTCCTAGAAAATTCTTGGATAGTTCATACTCGGGCCGCTCGGCAAACTCGGTGAGCATACTCTCGGTCAGGAACAGGCCGCGGAACTTTTCGTCGCACTTCAGAAAATCTGGATGGACTGCATCGATTTTGATACCCTTCAGAATCTTCAAAAAAACGCCGCGATTCAACGTCCGCAGGGCGACATCCTCAAGCGCGTGAAAGGCACCGAACTGCTTGATATTGCGCTTGAACTCGATTAGGTCCATCGCTCAATGCTCGGACAGCTCCCGGGTTGAAGTCCAAAGCGGCGAATGCAATAGCTCCGACCGTCGCCTTCACGGATGGTCCGCCCAGGGAGTTGGCTTTCATTGTACAACCTATTCCGAAATGTTCGGTTTACGGGGCTGGGCACGTGTCGGCGTATCTTGCCGATGCCGGATTGCCACGGTCGCAGTTTGAACGGTCCGCTATTGAAACTGGTATTGAAACCGGCGAACACCGGGATTCTATGCTTGCTCGCGTTTTTCCATAAGGCTTCCGGTTAGCGCTCGCTCGCGCCACTTTCGCGAGTCGCGCGGCAAAGACCTGGCCGCATTCACTGTGAACCTGTTGACTCTCGCATAGTCCTTCGGACACACATTCGGTAACTCTCGCTGTTTCCGGTAAACTCAGACGTATTCGACCGGATTGAGCGCCGGCGTATAAGCCAGCAAGTACTCCCACTCGATCCAGGCCCAGAGAAAAGCGCGAACCAGCAAAGGTTCGTCTTCGTGAAGAACCGGATCATCGTCGTAATCATTGTGCTGATCATCGTTTTCTTGGTGCCTTCGTCCCGCAGTGTACGAAGGTGAATCGTCCGTAGCGAGGCAGGAGAATGCCCTGGGGCAACTCCGCGATTTGGCAGGTCTAACTTTCGTTGAGGACAACCAGAAAAATTATGAACTCGTGGCTGGAACGAGCAAACAGCTTTCAGCGGTACGCGCGAAGGGCCTAATCGGGCGCCGGCTGCAAGCGGACGGAAAAGCCTTGGAAGACCTCTTGGCTTCTCAAGATAGGATCACCGCAGAGTTGGCGAAGTGAGACCCGGCAGCTTTAGGTGATCTCCAGGTATTGTTTGACAAGACCCGTCAAGCCGCCAGTGCCATCGACCGCTGGGCTTGGCGTTAAGCGTTCCCAGCTTTCGGCGATTGGACGCTTCGCATTCGATGCCCGCGTGTTCCTCTTGGCTCAAGAGGGAATCTCCTAGTGGGCAGGGTTTCCTGGCACTTCACGCACTCTTGAAACGGCACCACGTGATGTTCCCATCGTCGACGGTTCGCCAATCTATTTCTCGAAACCGGTGCGGAATCGCCCAATCCACTCCATACTTTTGCTCGCCATACTGAGCCTCGTGAACCTCGGACTGGCGAGCCAACGGGATAAGATGATCGGCTATTTGGCCCGCTTCACTGCGGCTACCAGGCCAGGATAGGGGTTAATGGCCTTCCCCCTCCACCACAGCCTTTCCGGCCCCAACTCGAAGATCGCAAAATGTAAGTGAGGTGCGCCGGGATTCGCATTTCCGGTCGATCCCACAAAACCGATGACGTCCCCGCGCTCGACCTGCATTCCCTCCCGCAGCCATTCCGCGTACCTGTCCAAGTGCGCGTAATAGTAGCAATACACTCCCATTTCGTCGAATTGGTATATCGTGTTACCGCCCGGTATGCTGAGGAAGAGTTTGCGGACGGTTCCGGATACCACCGCAATGACGGGCGTCCCTCTCGGTTCCAGAATGTCGATCGCCTCATGCCGATGTCCGTTGTGAACCTCTTCGAACATGTCGCGCAGGTTCGCGAGAGCGAGTCCGCCGATGGGCGGAGTCATCTCGAGAATTGAAGACGTCGCGCTCACAGCGAGAAACACTGGGAAAAGCCCGGCGATGCAAGCGCAGAGCCGCAAAGCTATTCCTCCAGGACGACTGGTGTGCCCCGTCGAACCATGTGCGATAGATTAACCACGTCCCAGTTCGTCATCCGGATGCACCCGGCCGATTCACCGTGCCGGACATGCCCCGGATCCGGCGTCCCATGGATTCCATAATGTTCCTTCGAGAGACCGATCCATGCTGCGCCTGCGGGGTTTCTCGGGCCGGGCGGGAGTATCGCTGTCGCTTTCTTTGGATCCGCGTTCCAGAAGAGTTCCGGGGCATAGTTGAACCACGGATAGTGCACAACGCTCGTGATGGTCCAATGACCAATCGGCAGCGGATCGTGCGTGCCGCCGATGGTGGCAGGAAACTGCGCCAGTTCCTGGCCGCCGGCGCCGTAGGCGATTACCGTGCGTTTTGACTTCGACACCACCACGCGTAACGCCAGGCGCACAGCGGCGTGCTGCACATTCGGTATCGTGATCTGCTCCCCCGCGGTGTCCAGTTTTTCGTCGGGATTCAATTCGGCCAACAGCTTCGGCGAGCAATGGAACCTCTCGCCCAGTTCCTCTCCCGGCGTTTCGAAGCCAAGCCACTTCATCTTCGCCTTTTCCTTGATGGCGGCCGGCTCTGGTTGGAACGGGCCTTTCTCATCGGCTTTGGTAATCGTGTAGGTCAACAGAAGAGGGCCGGCGTCGCTATCGAGCAGGCGCCACATCTCCGCGTCAATTGTGCCGGTCGGCCTCAGACCATGGCTTTCCTGGTATCCTTTGACCGCAATCTCGAAATCGTCGCCGTAGACGCCGTCAATTTGGCCTGGCGAGAACCTGGCACGATCCAGGAGAATCTGTGCCCGCACCACCCTTGGTCCGGTCGCCCCCGGCCCAACCGCGCGAGTCGCCGTTGAGTCATCGATCTCGCTCGTAGCAAGACTCCCGGCGGCCGTCGCACCAGCACGTGTTTTCGCCAGTCGGGCTGTGCCAGCGCCGGCCACCACAAGAATCGAAGCAGTCGCCGCTAGTAGATAAGTAAGACGCATACCAAACACGGGGGCACTTTGTGGGCCGTTCCCAGGGACAGCGTGGTGCTACTTGAGGGCTAAAGGCTTCCGAGCCAGAGCGCCGGGAACAGAACATTCACCAAAACCGAGGTGCAAAGCCTGCATCTGCGACGCGAAATTTGCCGATCCGGTTCACGTGTGAACGAGGTTCTTGCGAACCAGAGCGCGTATTCGTTAGTCACCGTAACCACAGGTGTCAGAAAAAGCTTGGCACGACAAGTGCCTTACAGCTGGATAGGAGAATAATCATGTCACGTTTCTGGAATACGGCCTTACTCAGCGCTGCCCTTATGGTCCCCATAGCGATGGCGCCGACAATGTTGCGCGCTGAAGATCACAAGGCCGCTCGCACTTACCACGACAAACAACACAATGATGATCATGAATGGAATAGTCATGAAGATCAGGCGTATCGTGTTTGGGTGAAGGAGAATCATCGCAAGTCCAGGGATTTTGCCAAGCTTAACGAAAACGATCAACAAGCATACTGGGGCTGGCGTCACGAACATTCTGACGCCTTGCTCAAGATTGATATTCGGTAGCCTCGACCCCACTCGTTCGCCCTGCTAGCAAGTAGCGACTCTCCCTAGGGAGAGCAGAAAGCAAAGCTTCCTTCGCAAGAAACAGTGAGGGTCGCTACTTAAGAAACCATATTGAATTGAAAGGCAGGGAGACGTTCTTGCCCTGCTGACTACGGAAGTTGATGGGTTGGATGGCACTGACTCTTGCAGTCTCGGAGCCCTTATTGTGATTGTCGCAATCTTTGGATCACCTGCAGCGTGTGAACCCGCGATGTGTCCACACGTTCTCACAGAGCCTTGCTGAATTGGTTCGTAGATGTGATTTTCACCACATTGGAGGCCACGGTGCTCCCTATTGACGCTGAAGAGGAGAATTATCGAATGCGTAAGACACTTGTGGCCGTTTTGGCTATTGCTGGTTCCATGAGTACCGCCGCTTTCGCGGCGGACAGAGAAATCAAGGTCGACGACAGGCTAGACGCTTCGGCCGACACGCTGACCGATATGATGCGGGCTTCCGACAAAGGTATCCCCCAAGATCTGCTCGACAAAGCGCACTGCGTCGTTGTCGTGCCAGGCATGAAAAAGGCCGGATTCATCTTCGGCGCGAAGTATGGC
>DATNHO010000073.1:0-20068 GCA_035604895.1 Terriglobales bacterium
TCGGCATCTGATGCGCGAGATGCATATCGTTCGACAGCAGCGGCTTGCCAGAAACCGTATGCGCGCCCGAGACTACCCAGTTGTTCGACCCCGGCATCAAAGGCCGCTCGTCAAGAAACAGCGGCGGCGCGGGAACATCGGTCCGGGGCATCAGCCCGGTGACCGAGGTGTCGGTATCTGAATCGTCGTCGTCATCATCATCGTCGTCGTTCTGACCTTTGTCCTTGATCTCCTGATCGAGGTTTGGCCGCGATGCTGTCGGAGGCCGGTCGTGCCAGGAAGAGTTCACATACAGATCCGCGGTCAGCTCGGGTCCTAACTTGGCAAGGATTTTTTCGCGTATCAGCGCATGCCGAGGAGTTGTGCTCAGGTTTTCGACCATTTGCGCCCCGATCAGAGCCGAGTCCTCAGGCGTCCACGGACGAGGAGAATAGCGCAGAATACGAAATTCCAGCGGTAGCCGATTACGATGCCCCTCGATGTAAGCGTTTACGCCTCGGGCATAGGCGTCGAAATGAGAACGCTGTTCGATCGGCAAAATCTCAATCGTCTTTCGAGCGGCGACTCTTAGCCCAAGGATTCTCTGCTGCCGATCGTGCTCCAGGTAATCGTTGCCCAAGACTTCCGCCAACTCCCCGCCTGCAAACCTCCGCATTCCATCCATTTGGAACAATCGGTCCTGCGCGGTGACGTAGCCCTGAGCAAAAAAGAGATCATCGAAGTTGGCGGCATTGATCGTGGGCGCGCCGTGAGGATCGTGAATCACCGTTACCGGCGCCGATAGCCCTTGCACGTGGAGCCTGCCATCCAGTTGGGGCAGGGCAGATCGTGCTTGCGAATAAAGCCAGGCAGCAGCGCCCGCCAGGAATAACAAGATTGCGCCCAGGAGATAGAAAATCAGCCGTGCACGGCGAAAACGCGAGGGGGAAGAAGTGAGGGAGGTTGGAGTCGAGACCATGCGTAACTCCGATTCTAGGTTGACCTGCGGATCAACACAAATCTAACCCAGGGAACCAGGCAAAGGGTCACGAGGGACAGCGGCTCTTGCTATTCGGGTTGAGCAACGCTCGGAGCAGTGCTCTCGCAGACCAATATCAGGAGTGAGCGCGACCAACCCGCAATCGGTTTCCGGCTACGGACCCTTGTCCAAAAAAATCCAGCGGCCCACACCTTCACGCAAGATGAGCTTTCCAAACGCGAGTGTTATCCTGTTTCCTCCGGAGGATGCCGCTCCATCAGTTCCCATGCTGCAAAAGCGCATTGACGATCAGCCCAGCATCTCGCCCGAGATGGTTCGTGAGGCGCAGCAGATTCTGCACCAGCACCTCAAGCGGGTCGGCCTGAAACATACGGCTCAGCGCGATACTATCCTGCGCACCTTTCTCGAAACTCGTGAGCATCTTTCCACCAACGAACTTCATCGTCTGGTACAGAAGAAAGATGCCCGTATCGGTTTCACCACGGTTTACCGGACTCTAAAACTGCTGGCAGAGTGCGGACTGGCCAGCGAAGTCGCGTTTCATGACGGCATCGCCCGCTACGAGCATCAGTACAACCGTCGCAGCCACCATCACATGGTCTGCACCGGATGCGGCAGTTCGGTGGAATTCTTTTCGCCCGAGGTTGACGGCCTGGAGCAGGAGATCGGGAACAAATACCACTACGCGACCACCCGTCACACTTTTCAGATTTACGGAGTCTGTGAGGATTGCCGCAAGAAGAATGGCTCGCGCCGCTTGGCCTAGAAAACCATGCCCATCTCATGTCCGCAATGCCACGCTGAAATGCCCGACAATGTTGCCTTTTGTCCCGGCTGCGGTCTGCGAATGTGGGTTCCAGGCCGCGATGCAGTTAAGCCCCCGGCCCGCCCACCCGCCCATGCTCCTGTCTTGACCGCGCCCGCCGCGAGTCATCCTGATGCAAGCGTCTCCGGTCAGCTCAAGGACAATCTTATCGCGGCATTGGCGTATGTCACGTTTATCCCCGCCATTATCTTCGTGTTGATCCAGCCCTTTAAGGGTAACCGCTTCGTCCGATTCCATTCCTTCCAGTCGATCTTCCTGGCGGTTGCGACGGTAGTGGCCGCGATTGCGATGCGAATCCTGTATTCCATCCTCACGCTGATTCCAGTTATCGGATACCTGCTGGCTTGGCTCACGTCGGCGGTAGTGCTGCTCGGCTGGGTTATTCTCTGGCTCGTGTTGCTGGTGAAGGCTTTGCAGGGCGAACCGTTCCGGCTGCCTCTGATCGGAAGCCTCGCTGAAAAAGTCTAGAGCACCGACCCTCAGTCCCGATGTTCGATTTCGTTTGCGTTAGGGAGGCATTTCTGCTAACGTGCGCCCGTTCTGTGAACTGCAGTCAAAACGAACTCTTGAGGGGGACGTTATGGCTTTTTGCACGGTGTGTGGAGCTCAAACCCCAGATGGTTCCACTGTTTGTCAGGCATGCAGCCGCTCGGGAGCCCCAGCGGCGCAGCCTGCTGCCGCTACGCCAGGCGGGTTGACCGACAATGTTGCTGGCATGCTGGCCTACGTGACGATTATTCCGGCAATCGTCTTCCTGGTCATGGAGCCTTACAACCGGAGCCGATTCATCCGCTTCCACTCGTTTCAGAGCATCTTCTTCGCGGTTGCCTGGACCGCCTTGTGGATCGGGCTCAGCATCATCGTTCACATTCCCTTGCTCGGTTGGTTGACCATCCTGATATGGCCGCTAATCGGATTGGCAGGCTTCGTGATCTGGCTGGTTCTCCTGCTCAAAGCCAATCAGGGCCAGATGTTCAAGCTCCCGATAATCGGGGACATGGCTGAGAAGCAAGCGGGCGCGTAGTCCGACCAATCGGCAATCAGCGTCTGTAAGCTTGCTAACGATACGGTAGCTCCTGAAGTCTCAGCCTCTCCAAAGCTGCGTGCAGCGCGTCTTCTCACGTTGCATGGAGCCCATCGCTCCGCGCGTGCGCCTCTGGGAAGGCATTGGGTTTCCACGCCACGACCAGCACCCCCTCCCTAATTACTTTTGATTCGGGGCCAGTTTCGGGTAGTCTGTCTGATTCTAGCCGGAAGGGGAGACAAGTTTGAGAGTTCGCGTGTTCTATCACGACAAGTGTTTTGACGGGGCCTCATCGGCAGCGCTCTTCTCTCGTTTCTACCGCGAACGGATTCGCAGCGATGTCCAGTTCGTTTTCTCCGGCTTGCTGCACCGCGCCGGTGCTTTGTTTGACGAGAATAATTTCGATGGCGAAGAGAATGCCATCGTGGACTTCAAGTATTCCAGCTCCCCGAAAATCACCTGGTGGTTCGACCACCACGAAAGCGCATTTCTGTCGCCTGCCGATGCCGCGCATTTCGAGCAGGATCAAAGCAATCAAAAGTTCTACGATCCGGATTTCAAATCCTGCACCAGCTTCATTGCTACTATCGCGGAGGAGCGCTTCGGTTTCGATCCCGCGTCCGTAGCCGACCTGGTCCACTGGACCGACATCATTGACGGCGCTTTGTATCCTGACGCCCGCACCGCCGTCGAAATGCAGGCTCCGGCCATGAAGCTAACGATGGTGATCGAATCGAATCAGACCCACGACTTTGTGCCTCGGCTCATTCCTTTGCTCGCCAGCAGGCCGCTGGCCGAAATCATCGAAGAACCTTTTGTTGCGTCGCTGTTGCCTCCGCTTCTGGAACGTCATCAACGATCCATGGCCATTCTCGGTGAACGTACCGAATCGAAAGACGGCACGCTGTTCTTCGATGTTACCGACCATGAACTCGAAGGCTACAACAAATTTGTTCCGTATTATCTGCACCCGGAATCCGTCTACAGTGTTGGCCTGAGCAAGAGCAGTTTCCGGGTCAAGGTTTCGGTGGGATCGAATCCATGGGCGCCCTCGGAGCCAGTGGTCAATCTGGCCAAGATCTGTGAGCGCTACGGCGGTGGAGGCCACGCCAGGGTCGGCGCCATTTCTTTTGAAGTTACCAAACAGGAAGAGGCGCGCAAAGCCGCCCGTGAAATTGTGGAAGAACTACGCGCAGCAGTCCGCGCAGGATCGACGCCGTAGCCAGTTATCTTCCGCAGAAACGTAGCTCGCTAGGTTTCGGGTTTGCTGAGAAACTCTGCGATCGAGGATTGCGCCGTAAGGCGAGTGGGTGAACGATCAGAAAATCGCTGAGATCCGCGTGACTCCGCCTCCCATCTCCGGCCCCATCCTGCGAACTGAGCACTTGGGCCGCGTGGTCAACGACAAAATCCTGGTCGAAGACGCCACGTTCGAACTCCAAAGCGGTGAGGTCCTCGCCATCGTTGGCCCTAGCGGCTCAGGAAAGAGTTCGTTGCTCAGACTACTGAATCGCCTCGATGAACCCACCAGCGGCACGGTCTACCTCGAAGCAATTGACTATCGGCAAATCGCGCCCCGTGATTTGCGCCGCAAACTCGGCCTGGTGAACCAGCGTCCTTACCTTTTCGCTGGCACAGTCGAAGAGAACCTGCGATTCGGACCCGCGCAGCGCGGAGAATCTTTGCCACAGGATGCCATCAATCAACTCTTGGCCCGCGTCGGTCTGAAAGGCTATGCCAGCCGCAATGTTGCCAATCTCTCCGGAGGCGAAGCCCAGCGCGTATCCGTGGCCCGCACTCTGGCCAACTCGCCGCTTGTTCTGCTGCTCGACGAGCCTACCTCTGCCCTTGACGAGACATCCAAGCGGGAAGTTGAATCGGCGGTTCAAAACATTGTGCGCGACCACGGACTCACTTGCGTGCTTGTAACCCATGACACGGCCCAAGCCTCGCGCCTAGCCGAGCGAGCCTTGCTGCTTGAAGCCGGACGCATCGTGCGCGCCGGTCGCATCGAAGAGGTGTTGCATGCTTAAGTTATTCTTTAGCAATCAGCTGTATCTTGGTTTGGCTCAGTCTGTAATCGCAGCGCTCGCGGCCACAATCGTGGTGCTTCTGGCCCGCAAACGTGACATTCACCTGGGAAGCGAAACCCTGATCGCCATGCTTCGAGGCATCATCCAAATTGTCGCCGTGGGATCCATCCTTCTGCTCCTGCTGCGCGGGCCTCGTTGGACCGGCGCGTTTCTTCTCGCCGGAATGATCGTCGCCGCGGGCGCCACTTCAGCGCGTCGTGCCAAAGGCATGCCCCACGCATTTCGTGTTTCCGCCTGGTCGATTGCCTGCGGCGCCGGATCGGTAATCGCGCTGATGGCATGGCTGGGCGTAATCGATACCGCGATTACGTCCATGGTCCCGGTTGGAAGCATGCTGATCGCGAATGCCATGAACACCAACGGCCTGGCGCTCAACCGCTTCCGTGCGGATGTGCTGGCCCACGTCGGCGAAATCGAAACTGCACTGGCCCTCGGAGCCGACGCCAGAAACAGCGTTTCGCCTTATGTGCAGGCTTCGTTCGAAGCCAGCCTGATTCCCGCCATCGACTCCCTTCGTTCGCTGGGGATCGTCTGGATTCCCGGTCTGATGGCCGGGATGCTGCTCTCAGGCGCACGTCCGGTGTACGCGGCGATCTACCAATTTGTCGTGCTGGCCATGATTTTTGCTGCCTCCGGCCTGACTTCGCTGGTCAGTACATTGCTGATTCGGGATCGAATTTTTACCGCTGCGCAACAATTAAGTTTGCAGCCGGGGAGATAATGTTGTAATGAGTTCTAGCGTGCCCACTCCCGTCGCAGCAGCGGAGCCAAAGCCCGTAGCCAGCCTCCCCGTCCTTCGGGCGGTTGCCTCGCTGGAACTGGCCAAGGGATTGATCGTCCTGCTGGCTGCCTGCGGCATTGTTTTGCTGGTGCGGCGGGAAGATCCCTGGGATATCGCGGACAGTTTACTCAGACTCCTTCATATCAGCCCGGACCACCACTTCGCCCAAATCTTCCTCGACTGGGCCGACTCCTTAACCGAAGCCAAAGTGTGGGCCGTCGCCGGCGCGGCCGTTGGCTATTCGCTCCTGCGCTTCGTCGAGGCATTCGGGCTCTGGTACGCCAAAGCCTGGGCCGAGTGGATCGCGCTGATTTCCGGCACCATCTATCTACCCTTTGAAATCTACAAAGTGGTTCATCGGCAGAGCCTCTTCCACGTCTCGATTCTGCTCATCAACGTCGCCGTCGTAGTGTACATGGGCTACGCGCTCAAGACGGGCGAGAGCCTGCACCGTGTCCGCTAGCCAAACTAGGCGTCCTGATTCGATCTGCAATTGACACTGACCCGGCACGCCCCTAGACTGGAGTGCTCCGGTCCAACTCAATGGGGCGGATGCGATGCTGGCAAGGCATCCCGAGGACACTGAATGGCTTGGCTGCAAAACAAGTTCGAAAAGAATTTCCTGATCACGACGGTGGATTACGTCTTCAACTGGGCGCGGAAGTCGGCGGTGTGGCCCATGACGTTTGGCCTGGCTTGCTGCGCGATAGAGATGATCGCGTCCTCTACGGCACGGTTTGACATCGCGCGCTTCGGCTCGGAAGTGTTTCGTCCCAGCCCCCGGCAGAGCGATCTGATGATCGTTGCCGGTACGGTGACGCTGAAGATGGCGCCAGTGGTGAAACGTATTTATGACCAAATGCCCGACCCCAAGTGGGTGATCTCGATGGGCGCTTGCTCGTCGGTTGGCGGACCGTTTAATACTTACGCCGTGTTGCAGGGCGTGGACAAAATCGTACCCACGGATGTGTATGTCATCGGATGTCCGCCGCGCCCGGAAAATCTCTTCTACGCGCTGCTCAAGCTTCAGGACAAAATCGATCAAATGACGCTTGCCAAGAAGCCTACCGAAGTGCGGCTGGCGGAGAACATGGTCGAGAATTTCAAGCGACAGGTCATGATCGCGCAGACGTTGCAGCCGAAGTAGTCGTTAGGTTTCAGCACTCAGCAGTCAGCACTCAGCAAAATCTACGTGGTTGAGTGCTGAATGCTGAATGCTCATTAAGCTGGCCTCCCAATCCGAACTTCCTCCTGAAGGCGAAGCCAGAGAATTCCCTTGCGGCGATAAAGTCATCTGCGTCGCCAATGTGAACGGGACTATCTCCGCCATGGACAACGTTTGCCTGCATCGCGGCGGGCCGCTGGGGCAGGGCGTCATCGAAGGTGACAAGCTGGTTTGCCCGTGGCATGGCTGGCAGTGGGATCCTAGGACGGGCGAGGCTGCACACAATCCTGGCTCCAGGGTTGCCGTGTATCCGATTAAGGTGGAAGGCGGCGAAGTGATAGTTGAGTTGTAGTTTTTATCCCAAGTACTTCAAGAACTTTCCTGGTTGATTGTCGAAACCGGGGAACACTTGATTGAGATCTTTGTTTCCCAGATGCTTGTACACCGCTTCCCCCAGCACCTGGCGGAAGTCTGTGGTGACCGCCAAGTCGCGGCCTTCGTAGAGTTGGGGTTGTTCGAGCCCCGGCCAGCGGCCGTAGACCTTGCCGCCTTTGACTGGGCCACCCATTACAAACATTACGTTGGCGTGGCCGTGGTCGGTGCCGCGGTTTCCATTTTCGCGGGCGGTGCGTCCGAACTCCGACATGGTAACGACGACCGTGTCTTCGGCTAGATCACCGAGATCGGTCCAGAATGCGGCGAGTGATTGCGAGAACTCGTGCAGAACGTTGGCAATCTGTCCTTGCGTGCTGCCTTCGTTGACGTGATGGTCCCAGCCGCCAATGTCTGCGAATGCGACCTGAACTCCCAGGTTCGCTTTGATCAGTTGAGCGAGCTGCTTAAGGCTGTCGCCGAAGTGTCCGTTAGGATAGTCGGCGCCGGCTGCGGGTTTGTATTTGGCCGGGTCCGCGGCCTTCAGCATTTTTACTGCATCGAAGGTTTCTTGTCCTGTACCGTGCAGGACGGAATCAACCGACTGCTCATACATAGCTTCGAAGGTGTTGGCGTTCGGAGTGGCTTTGGCACCGCCCCCTCCGACGCCGAAGTCGTTGATGTTGTTGATGGCGACTGCGGGCTCGCTCCCCGAAAGAATTCGTGGCAGGGAAGGCCCCAGGGCGATGGCGCGAAATGCAGACTGGTCGGCCTTGGCGGGTTGAGATATGGAATGCAGCGTGCGATTCAGCCATCCGTCTTCTGTTGCTTTCACGCCGGGCGTGCCGGATTCCATGAAGTCCTGTGCGTCGAAATGAGAGCGCGTGGGGTCGGGCGAGCCGGCGGCGTGAACGATTGCGAGATGGCGTTGCTTCCACAGCGGCTGAAGGGGCGCAAGCGAAGGATGGAGTCCAAAGAATCCGTCGAGATCAAGCACGGCGTTGCGCGGGATGTTGATGGACGGCCGCATGGCGTAATAGGCGCGCTCGTGATGCGGCACGACGATGTTCAGGCCATCGGCCGCGCCGCGCTGGAAAATGACAACCAGGCGCTTGTTCTTTGCGCCCAACGATTCGGTTGCGTACGCAGCGCGAGTTAGAAATGCCGGAATGGCTGCCGTGCCTATGACGGCTAGGCCGCCGTTTCTCAGGAATATCCGCCTTGTAATTGACATAAAACAGCTCCTAGCTTTTAGCTCCTGGCTCTTTCAGTCGATGCTTGCGGTGCCTCACGGGCGTGGATGCCCGCGCCTACATTGTCCTATCTTCTTTGAAACTCCGGCGATCCTAAAAGTAAACCTGTGATCAGCGCGATGTTCGGCGGCCGGGCTGGATCGTCCAGCTTACGGCGGCTGATCTTGGAATCCTGCAGCCGCGCACTGATGACATCGTGCGTCTGTTTGGAAACATCCCCCGCCAGCAGGCTGTTCTCCAGAGCGGCCAAAGTTTGTTGCGGATCGTCATTTTGGACCGAGACATTTTCGGACTCTACCTGCACTCCTCTTACTTTCCCTGACGTCAGCGCCAGCGCAAAATTCATACGACCCAGAAGAGCGGAGGAATTTACCCAAGCGTCGGCTTTCATGGAATAACCGGTCGGCGGCTGCATTCCATAGAGCTGCATTCCCATGTTTTGCAGTTGCCTTGCGATTGGCATCGCTTCGGATACTTCGGCTCCGCTGGCGCGCAGCGCCGAGACCACGAACTCCAACGGAGTTTTCACCTTGGCGCGATACGCGTCCGGCGCCCAGAACTCCGGAGAATCCAGTATGGTCTTGAGCACTTCGCGGATGTTGCCATCTTTTTTCAAGAAGGTTTGGGTCATGCGATCAACCAAAGGCTGTGGCGGATCGTCAGAGACAAGGCGCATCGCCAACTTCGTGCATACGAATTTCGCAGTCGACGGGTGATGAGCCAGAATGTGCAGCACTTCCAAGCCTTCCTTCTCGCCTTTTGGTTTGATGCGGTGGCCGAGCACGATTTTGTCTCCAGGCTCATGGGTGCGCTCTTCAAAAGTGAAACCGCCGCCTTGCCCGGGCTGCTTGAGCGTCCATCCGGTGAAGACGCGCGCGACCTCGGTGACGTCTTCTTGGGTGTAGCCGCCATTCACGCCGAGAGTGTGCAGTTCCATCAACTCGCGCCCATAGTTCTCGTTCAAGCCGTTTCGTTTGCCCTTGGATTGATTGGTCTGGCCCTTGTTCCTGATCCGCTGCTTCGATTGCTTGCTGGCCTGTTTGGGAATGCCGTTGGCGACGTCGGAATTCGGCCCCACGCTCAGCCAATTATCGAGATAGAAGAGCATTGCAGGGCTCTGCGCGGTGGCAACCAGCAAGTCCTCAAATTTACCCAAGGCGCGAGGACGGATGACATCGCGCTCGTAGCTGGTGAGCAAGTAATGATCGGCGCCCTTGCCGATAAATACATTGAAGTGATTGAACCAGAAGTCGGTCATCACTTCCTGCAACTGGCGATCACTGTAAATAGCGCGCAGCAGTTTGCCCTCGACGAGTTCGTTGTTGACGACCTGTTGCGGGGAGTTGAACGCCTCGATGGTCTCGCGTTGCCGCGGATTCATTCCGTCCAGAAACTCATCGCGTCTGTCGCCCTGCAAAGAGTTGGTCATGATGCGCTGCTCTTCCGGCGGCATCTTGAGGACCGCCTTCATGCGTTGGTCAGGAGGCATGTCCAGGAGTTCCTCGACTTTTTGATCGCCGTCAGCACGTTCTTGCTGGCGGCGGGCGCGCTCGTCGTCAGCTACCTTGTCGGGACCGGCGATGGCGCTTTCCTGTTTGCGATTTTCTTTGTTCTGGAAACGATCAAGTTGCGCCTGATACACGGCGCGTTTCAAGGGATCGGACGGGAGCGACCGTTTCCCGTCGGCGACGGCTTTGATCATTTGCTCAGAAGGGAAATTCTGAACCAACTCGCGCGTGTCCATGTGCAGCGTACGGAATCGAGCAAGGCGGGCATCGAGTGCGCTGTCGTCAATCTTATCGGGATGAAGTTGCTGGTCGATCCATTTGCCCACGCCCATCGCCCGCACGCGATCCACATCGCCTGAGCGCGGACCGAATGTCAGCCGATTGAGCACGTGCACGGCCTGTTTCCGCTGGTCCATCTCCGCAGCGGCCTGTTTTTCTTTTTTCCTGGCGAGTGCCAGTTGCGCGGAGACGGCGAATCCCAACAACGAGAGCACCAGCAGAATGCCGATTTGGGGCCGTCCGAACTTCATTGTGGACAACAGGGAACTGCCTAGGATTATGAACCCCGCGCAGGGTAAAAGTTGCTAACAAAAGGGTTACCTCCGTAGTCTGGTGAAACTAAGCGGGCCAGCGTTTCTCAACGCTGGTTAACGGTCGGCTCGGATGATTACCGATGTAATGTCGTCGTCCTGGGGATCGCCTTGCACGAACGTCCGAGCCGCATAGTAGATGCCGTTCGCAATATCGGAGGCCGTATCGCCGTGATGGGTGCGAACATAGTCAAGGACGCGCTGGGTCCCGAACTGGTGTCCATCAGGTGTGGTCGACTCTGTGACTCCATCGGTAAGGAACAATGTGACCTCTCCTGGATCGAGGCGAATTGATGTATGTAGCGAAAACTTGTTTCCAGCAAACAAGCCTAAAGAAACGCTGATTGGTACAGATTGCATATCGGCGGACGTGGGAAGGACTTTAGCGGGATTGGAAATTCTATTTGATACCGTTGTTTGTGAGGCGAAACCTGGGAAATGCCGAGGCAAACAGCAAAAAATAGTCAGATCACCAAGGAAACAGGGAAGTGGAACTGCAGAGATGGAGGTTCTTCTTGCTATGTCAAATACAGCCGGCCATGATTCATCTTATGCTGTAGTCCGGCAGCCAGTTGGTCAACGTCAGACGCCGCGATGTCACCGCCCGTGCGATCTTGCAGGAACGGAGTGCGGTTGCTGCCAACGGTATCGCGGCGGATTTGCAGAAGCAAAGCGTGGACCGCGTTGGGATCGAATTTCTGCGGCGTGAGACGCACGATTTCGTTCAACGTACTGCCGAGCGAAAGACGCTCGCGGTAAGGGCGCTCGCTGGTCATGGCGTCGAAGGTGTCAGCCAAACCGACGACGCGCACTGGCATAGCGACATCTTCAAGCAGCAGTCCGTCGGGATAACCAGACCCGTCGCTGCGCTCGTGGTGCCAGCGCACGATTTCCGGAATGCGAGGCCAGGGAAACTGCACACCGCTCACAATTTGATGCCCCACAATTGTGTGATCCGCCATCTCGCGGAATTCCTCGGCATCCAAAGATGTCGGCTTACCGAACAGACGTTTATCGACCGCGACCTTCCCAATGTCGTGCAGGTAGCCGGCGGAGCGCAGCGCCGCGATCTCGGTTGGATCCATGCTCATGGCTTCCCCGATGGCGGCGGCGTAGCGTCCGACGCGCAACGAGTGTCCATGAATGTTGATGTGCTTCACGTCAATTGCGGTAGCAAACGCTTCCAGAGCATTGTCATAGAAGCCGTGCAGAGATGCCATGAGGCGCAGATTTTCCGAGACACGCTGGGCCAGCGTCTGCGTAAGTGAGTGATTTTGGACGGCGAGCGCGACGTAGTGGCACAGCAGATTCAAGGCGTCGAGCTCACCAGGATCGTAAAGTCCATCGCTCTGGCGGCGGCCGAGGGCTACGATACCCACAAGTTTGTTGCCGACTTTCAGGGGAGCGATGCACTTAAAGAGCTCAGGAGCAACATTCCCGTTGGCGCTTAAGTAAAGGTCATACGAGCCCGAGTCGAGAATCACCGGTTCATGGGCCGAAGTGAGGGCGTGCAGATGCCGTGGCAGCAGCGGGATGACCGCAGGTTCGGGCATCAATGCGAATCCTTCGGCGGCCACAGAGGTGAGCAGGGATGGCCTGTCGCTGTAGGTGAAGAGCGCGGCCTCCCGGGCGCCGCCGGCCTCAAGGGACGCCGACAGCATGGCACGCGCCGTCTGCGGAAACTCCCGCTCGGCGGTCATCTCCGGGCCGAGATCGGAGAGAGATTCAACCGTTCGTAGAAGGCGCCGGAAATTTTCTTTTTGCAATGGCACGCGCTGGGAGTGGCAAAACCAGAGCAGAAAAAGAGTAACACGCGAGTAGTTGGCGGACTTGTTAGTTAGTTTGGTGCGCGGTCGGTCGAGGCGGACCGCAAACGACAGGACTCGTGGTCACATTGCCGTTATACTAACGATGGCGTGCCTTCGGGATGGCCTTGAATGTCATTTCATCCGCGGGGCTTCCTGTCCGCTTCTTCCATTGAAAGAACAGGTCGGTGTACGTGGCAGTGATGTAATCGCCGGGCGAGACCTGCAGAAGGCGCGCTGTGCGATCAATCCAACGCGAAGGGCCCTCGATTTCGCCGTAGTTCGCAATCGGCGTCTCGTCCACGACCACGTGCCCTTTGCCGTCACCCCACTCGGCACGGAATTTTTCGTACCGAAAGGTGGGAGCAAATCCCAGAGCGCGCAGAATGGTTTCCATCTTTGCGCCATCGTCGACCGTGGTTTCCGTCTCCACGCGAGTCTTGTGGCGTCCTGCTTTGCCTTTGGCTTTGTGGGTCAACACCCAATCGGGTCCGTACTTGCGCAACCGCAAGAGATCGCCACGCTTGCGCAGGACTTGGCCGGGCAAATCATAAAGGGTATTCACCTCGTGGGTGCGACGAGTAAGCAGGCGAAATCCAGACGTTCGCAGCCGCCGATTGATTGCCCGGACATCGTCGACACGAAACTTGATTTCGATCTCGTCATGCGAGGCCATGGAAAGAAGTATAGAGGATTCAGCCAGGGACGAAAGGCGTGACTACGCGAAGGTCGGCAACTTGATGAGATCGCTCGGTGGCACGGGCTCCAGCGGTTGCCCCGCCTTCTTCCATGCCGCTACTCCGCCGACGAGGACGAACGCGTTGAATCCTTGTTCCCGCAGTTGCAGCGCCACCCGGGCGCTGGTCGCTTCGCGCGCTCAAGTACAGTAGAGATATATGTCCTTGTCTTTGGAAAGAACCTTGAGTTCCTCGGCAAGGTTGTTGGGTTCAATACGGATAGATCCTCTGATGCGCGCCGCGCCGGGGTCGTAGTAGCCGTGGCTGCGAACGTCCAGAATCAGAATCTTGTCTCTCTCTTCCGAAGCCAGCCTGCTCGCCAGTTCTTGCACCTGCACGCGTGGCACCACCCGATACACTTTGTTCTTGCGGTAGAGCGAAATCCGATAAATCATGTAGGCGATGGCGGCAGCGAAAAGCACTTCTCCGAACGCATGGCTGGCGGCTTGGAATCCGCGTGTGATCGCCGCCAGAAAGTCGCGAAACACAAATCCCAACCCGCCATAGGCCAGGATATAGAGCGACGCGCCGGCAGCATCGAAGCGGAGAAACTGCAGCGGACGCATCCTCATGCTCCCGGCCAGCGGTGGCGCCATAGTATTGACACCGGGAATAAACTTGGCGATCAGCAGCGTTATCTTGCCGCGCTTGTAAAACGATTCGGCGGAGCGCAGGATGCAAGATTCGGGATTGACCGACAAACGACACAGAAGACCCAGCAAGGTCCAGCCCATATAGCGGCCGAGAATGAAGAGCAGCGTGTCTCCTATCAGCATCGAGCTCAGGGCGAGAAAGAAGAGTCTGGGTACACTCAGCGATCCGCCCGCCGCAGCAGCGCCTCCGGCCACTAGAGCCACGGCAGCCGGAACAGGTAGTCCAATAGCTTCAGCGAGAACTACCATAGAGATGAGAAGGTATCCATGGTGCGCGATCATTGACAGAAGGTTGTTCATCGTTTGGCGTTCTGGAAATCAGCGCTTGGTGAATTACTTATCTCTTGCGACTACAAATTCCGGGGCCCATAACAGAGCGCGTTTGATCTCGCCGTCGGGGAATCCACAAATCGCATTTCGCGCCAAGCCGGCGTACTGCAAGGCGCGGGCATAAGCGGCCTCGACCGAACCGTAGCGATTCAGTATCCCGAGGATTTCTCCGTGGGTTACGCCATCGAAAGCTCGTTCCCGCACGACCCTCCCGATGCGATCGCGTTCCTGCGGCGTGCAGCGCTCGAGCGCATGAATCACGGCCATCGTAACTTTGCCCTCGCGCAGGTCGCTCGCGACGGGTTTCCCGAGAACGGTCTCCGACGCGGTCAGATCGAGTACGTCATCGACGATTTGAAACGCCATACCTAGATCGCGACCGTACTGCGCCAGGTTCTCTTCCTGCTCCGGAGTTGCCCCACCCAGAATCGCACCAACCCGCATGCATACGGAAAACAGGCAAGCAGTTTTGCGAAAGATCAGATCGAAATGCTCATCGGAGGAAATTAGCTTGCCGAGTTTTTCCATCTGCAACAGTTCGCCTTCGACCATTTGCTGAGTGAGATCGATCAGCGTGTCGAGAATGCGGAAGTTGCGCTCCTGCACGGCAATCTTGAAAGCCTGCATGTAGAGCCAATCGCCGGCCAGCACGCACTTGGAGTTTCCCCATTGCGTGTTGGCGGCCGGACGGCCACGTCGGGTCTGGGCCTCGTCGATGATGTCGTCGTGGACGAGGGTGGCGGTGTGAATGATTTCCACCACCGCACCCAGCTTGATCGCGCCTCGTCCCGGATAATTGAAAAGCCTGGCAGACAGCAACAGCAGCATCGGGCGAATGCGCTTGCCACCTCCGCTGCGCAGATATTCGCCAATCTCAGTGATGGCTTCCACGCCCGAAACGGTGTCCCGCCCGAACTCGCGCTCAATGGCAGAGAGATCGCCGCGCAGTAGTTCGAAGATTTCTTTTCCGTTGATAGTGGCCGGCGTGCTCAATCAGTTCGTCCCAAGCTAACCCAGACAAGAGTTTTAATTTGTTCTGTAGTTCGTGAACTGCGTATCAATGCCAAAATCCTGCGCGCGGAGAAGCGCGATGATTTCCTGTAACGAATCGCGATCTTTGCCGCTCACCCGCACCAGATCTCCCTGGATGGACGCGTTCACTTTCTTTTTCGAATCCTTGATGACCTTCACGATCTGGCGCGCCTTCTCGATCGGGATGCCCTGCTGCATAGTGATCTTCTGCTTCACCGTACTTCCCGCGGCAGGCTCCACCGGTCCATACGTCAAGCCCTTGAGCGAGACGCCGCGCTTGACCAGTTTCTGCTGAAAGATCTCGGTGACCGCCTTCAGTTTGTACTCGTCAATCGAGTGCAGGTTGATGGCATCTTTACCCTCGAGCTCGATGTTCGACTTCGAATCCTTCAGGTCGAAACGGGTATGGATCTCCTTCAGGGCCTGCTGCATGGCATTTGAAACTTCCTGCAGGTCGAGTTTGCTCACGATGTCAAATGTGTTCTCTGGCATAGATCGCTTCTAGTTAAGATTACACAGCCCCAGCAAAAGATGCTCTTAACAAGCTAAATGGAGTTGAGCCTTTCGTGAAGTGAAAAGAAACGATAAAAATTTGCCGCAGTCTGCAAGCCCACATCTTCAGCCGTAAGTCCGCGTAGTTCGCCAACCTGGCGTGCCACCTCCTTCACGAACGAAGGCTCATTGCGTTTGCCGCGATGTGGTACGGGCGCCAGAAATGGCGAATCCGTTTCAATCAGTATGCGGTCGAGGGGCACTTGGTTTGCGGCCTCGCGAATCTGCTGCGCCTTTGGGAAGGTGACGTTTCCAGCAAAAGAAATCATGAACCCCATGTCGAGGGCCTGCGTGGCATGCGCCCAGGTTCCGGTGAAGCAGTGCAGTATCCCGCCCAGTCCACATGGTGCCCAGTGCTCGCGTAACAACGCGAGACAGTCCTGCCACGCATCTTCAGTATTGCCGGAAGGGCGGCAGTGGATCACGATCGGCAGTTTGGCTGCCTGAGCCAGTCGCAATTGTTTCAGGAATACCTGCTGTTGTAGATCCCGTGGCGAATGGTCATAGAAATAATCGAGGCCAATCTCACCCCAGGCGATGACCTTGGGCGATTTTGCCAGTCGGGCCATTTCGTCAAAATCGGTGTCGCAGGCGAGTTTGGCTTCGTGCGGATGAATTCCAACCGTCGCGTAAAGAAACTCGTGCCGCTCGGCGAGTTGGATGGCGCAGTCGAGCGACCCAGGTCCGCTCCCGCTGCCGATGGCGAGAATAGTTTCAACGCCAGAATCCTGAGCGCGCTGCAGCACCGACGCGCGGTCCGCATCGAACTGCTCCATTTCGAGATGTGCGTGGGAATCGACAAACATACAATCGCCAGATGCTCTTGTGACGACAGGCGAATTGCCCGTTCAAGACTGGCCTACCCCAATCCAAAAGGCCGGCTCTATTTCAGTCTCGTCCCCACCGGAACATCTTCGAGGAAGCCCGCCAGCACAGCTTTTCCGCCCTCCGGCGATGCAGCTACGATCATGCCATTCGATTCCAGCCCCCGGAGCTTCCGTGGCGCGAGGTTGGCCACGATCACTACTTTGCGTCCAATCAACGACTCCGGCGCGTACGACTCAGCGATTCCGGCGACAACCTGTCGAACTTCGGTGCCCAAATCGACTTCCAGGCGCAGCAACTTATCCGCGCCTTTCACTTTTTCGGCGGTTCTGACTTGGCCGACCCGAAGTTCAATCTTCGCAAAATCATCAATGCTGATTTTGCCGTCGGGTACGGATGCGGGTGGCTTCGCGACGGGCACCGCTGCCGCCGTCGGCGCGGCAATAGGCAGTGTCGTCTCAGGCTGTGCTTCGATGGTGCTCGATCCGCTTCGTTGTTGCTCTTCCATACTCTGCATCCTTTCGGCTGCACTCTTGTCGGCGCGCGGAAATACGGGCTCAACGTTGCCCAACTTGGCGCCTAGTTGAAGCTGTCCCCACTTCAACTCCGACAAAGGAAACTTTCGAATGTCGCCCAGGCCGAGTTGCGCCCAGATCCGCGCAGTCGCATCGGGAATCACCGGATGCGCCAATGCTGTCACGATGCGCAGCGCTTCGGCACTGGTGTAAAGAATCGTCGCCAACCGCGAGCGACTCTCTTCATCCTGTTTCTCACCCAGCGCCCAAGGTTCGTTATCGACAATATATTTGTCGACTGCCGCGACCAGGCTCCACGCAACTTCCAACGCGCGCGAGAACTGGTATTGATCGAACAGTACGCTGCACTCCGCGATCACCCTCCGCGCACTTTCGGCAACCGCGCCGTCTCCGGCTCTTTGCGAGACAACTGCCGAAGGATAGGGCACCTCACCGCGAAAATATCTGGTAATCATGGTCAAGGTGCGGCTGGCGAGGTTGCCGAGACCGTTGGCCAGATCGGCGTTATAGCGCTGCACCAGCGCGTCGAAAGAAAAAGATCCGTCCTGCCCGAACACAACCTCGCGCAGAAGAAAGTAGCGCAACGCGTCCGCACCAAGCACATCGAGAATGGTCTCGGTACGCACGATGTTTCCGCGCGACTTCGACATCTTGCTTTCTTCGAACAACAGCCAACCGTGGGCGACGATGCTCTTCGGTACCGGAAGCTCAGCAGCCATCAGAAACGCAGGCCAGTACACGCAATGAAAGCGGACTATTTCTTTGCCGATCATCTGCAAGTCCGCCGGCCAGTATTTCTGAAACGCTTCGCGAGCGCCTTCGTGCGACGATCCGTAGCCGATGGCCGTGATGTAGTTCGCGAGCGCATCGAGCCACACGTAGATCACGTGCTTGGGATCGTCCGGAACTGGGATGCCCCAGGAAAACGTCGAGCGGCTGATGGATAAGTCCCGCAATCCCGAGCGCACGAACGACATCACTTCATTTCGCCTCGTCTCGGGGCGGATGAAGTCGGGTCGTTCGTTGTACAGTTGCAGTAGCCGGTTCTGAAATGAGGAGAGCTTGAAGAAATAATTCTCTTCCTTCACCGTTTCCGTCGGCCGCCCGCACTCCGGACAGGGCGCGCCGGGACCAACCGCATCCACGTAGAGTTCATCGAACACGCAATACTGGCCGGTGTAAGTGCCTTTATAGATATGGCCGTTATCGCGAAGCCGCCGGAAGAGTTCCTGCACGCGCCGTTTGTGGCGATCCTCGGTGGTTCGGATGAAGTCGTCGTTGGTAATCCCCATTCGCTTCCACAATGCCCGGAACTGCGCCGAGACCTCATCGGTAAACTCTTGCGGAGTTTTGCCCGCGGCTTGTGCCGCCCGTTCAATTTTCTGTCCGTGTTCGTCGGTGCCGGTGAGGAAAAAGGTGTCTGCTCCCAACATGCGCTGGCGGCGGGCTACTGCGTCGCAAGCAATGGTGGTGTAAGCGTGTCCGATATGTGGACGCGCGTTAACGTAGTAAATAGGAGTCGTGATGTAGAACTTCTTGCTCATTTGTACATTTCAAGCAACACAAACTAATCGCGTGGTCTCTGTGAACCTTTTGTGTCTTTGGTGGTCGACGACTGTCTCAGCGTTGGCCGTTTATACAGAGCTGCAGCGCTTCCTGCATTACGTTCTTCAGCGGCACACGATGCTCGATTGCAATCCGGCGGCAATCCTCGTACTCCGGAGCATAGTTCGTGATCGCGCCGTTGATACTCGCGACCTTCAACCGGACATCGCCCCAGCGAGTCGCTACCGTCACCCATTTTCGGGCAAGGGCTTTACGCTGTTCCTCGCGTTGCCGCACGCCAAGCGTTGATGTTTCCGTGAAAACCAGACGCGTCAATTTCGATGCGTCCTCCGTCCGGCATAGGACGGTTAGCAGCATGCCTGGCCGATTCTTCTTCATCTGCACAGGCATTACGAATGCATCCAGCGCGCCCTCCTCAAGCAGGCGGTCGATCACATAGCCGAAAACCTGTGGATTCAAATCGTCGATATTGGCTTCGAGCACGGTGATCGTTTCGGACGAGATGTCGGCCGAAAGTTCGGGCTGAGTTTCGCCGATCGTAATCCGGACCACATTCACCTGTCCCTCAAAGTCGCGTGTTCCGGCTCCGTAGCCGGCAGTTACAATTTTCATCGGCGGGAATGACGCAAACCGTTTTGCCAGCGTTTTGATGATTGCCGCCCCGGTCGGCGTAACCAGTTCAGCTTGAATGCCAGACGAATATATGGGAGCGTCTTTCAACAATTCGAGTGTCGCTGGCGCCGGCACCGGCAAAGTTCCGTGGGCGCATTGAACCGTGCCTCCGCCCACGTTCAGCGGCGAACATACGATTTCGTCGACCCCCAGCGCCTCGGCGCCAACCGCGGCGCAAACAATATCCACCATCGCATCGATAGCCCCGACTTCATGAAAATGGATCTCTTCAATGTTGGTGTCGTGGATCTTGGCCTCGGCCGCGCCGAGCGCCTCGAAAATAGCGATCGCGGTCTTTCTTGCGCCCTCGCTGATCGCCGCTTTGCGAATAATGTCGCAAATCTCACTCAATCCTCGGCCATGTTCCTGCGAATGACCGCGCCCCGCAGGATGGTCATGTTCGTGTGACGTCTCCTCCGGCTGCGGCGCGGAAGCAACTGCAGTTCGCCCGGGCACCGGGCCCTGCAATGCGTAATTGTGTTCCAGCAACGCAACGGGATCCCCCAGATGCGAGTGTTCGTGCTCATGTTCCTCGTGTCCGTGAGTATGAGGATGGGCATGGTCGATATGATTGTGAGGCGCGTGCCCCGATTGCTGTGCCTTCTGCTCCCAATAGATCTCGCGCGGCAGATCCTTCTCTCCGTTTGAATAAACATCCACTTTGGTTGCGCTAATTCCGTTTCGCTTGACGCGCGAAATCTCCAACCGCGCTCCGACGTTTAGCGCCGCGACCGTCTGTTCCAAAAGTTCCGGAGGCACTCCGGCGTCG
>DATNHO010000074.1:0-87136 GCA_035604895.1 Terriglobales bacterium
AGCCCACAAACGCAACGCTGCACGGGGCTGGACAGCAGGCAATAATTCCCTCGGCGATTTTGATACGACCGCCGAACGGTTGCACACCACCCAAGGGGCACCCGATCAACGGACAACTGGTAGCCCTCAGTAGCCCTCGCGGCTGCTCTCGCCTCTTTACATTCTCTTTACAATCCTCGCGGCAGTCCAAAGCGTCTTGATTAGTAAGGGCGGTAAATCCGCTCCCCACAAATCAGGAGATTGAACATGAATCACAAATTCAAAATGTTGGGCTTGGTGTTCTTACTCGGCAGCGTTGCCATTTCGCCGCTGGCCAAGGCAGACGAAGTGAATCAGCAAACGACCGTAAAGCTGAGTGGTCCGGTTGAGGTGCCAGGGAGGGTTCTTCCGGCTGGGGAATACGTCTTCAAGCTGGCCGACAACCCTTCGGAGCATGGTATTGTGCAGATCTTCAACGAGGATCAGAGGCAGCTAGTGGCGACGATATTCACCGTCCCGACTAGTCGAGCCAAATCAACAGACGGCTCCGTAATCACGCTTGAAGAACGACCAACGGGGAATCCCGAAGCCCTCGGGAAGTGGTTCTTCGCCGGACAAACTGAAGGGGTAGAGTTTCTGTATCTCCGCTAATGGAGCGGTACTTCCAAACTCCCGCAGCCGCATTCTCATCCTGCACGAGGAAGTAAGCCTCACCGTTGCAGTGTTGATCGTCTTTGGGGGGATACATCCATAAGGAGAACCGGTAGCACTCAGTCTCACTCTTTATCATTCCGGTATACCCCCTTTTGTGAGTGCAACACTGCAACACTCCTCCAACTTGTCGGATGGCGGCAGGATTTCCAAGTCATCCGGCAACGGCTCGCCGATAACCCATCGGGCGGATTTGCCTTTTTGGTCTTCGAGGTTCACCAGATAGCCCCTGCACTCGGCATCTTTGGCACGGCGGGATACTGCGCTCTTGTCGATTTTCAGGGCTGTGGCGAGTTTCGGCAGGGATACCCCACCCGGCGAGTCTGCCTGCAATGTTGCCACCGCCTGCACCGTCTCGCGGATGGTGGCCGACACGCTGGCATTCACTCCCTCGCTGATGAGATCCGCAACCAACTCTCGCACAGCCGCATAGTCGTCAAGAGTGGCGATGATCTGCCCTTGGGCGTCACGTTGCCTGGTGGCTTGGTGTAGGAAAGCATGGGCTTTGATGAGCGTGAATAGTGCCCCGAAATCACGGCGTAGCCTCACGGCAACGGGAGGAATCAGTTTGGCCAACTGCTCGCCGAAGGGGATCGTGATACGGCGTTCCCCGGCTGCGAGCCATGCCTGAAGCGAGTGCCAGGGTGCTAGGTCGATCGTGCTGGTGCGTTCGGCACCGATGGCAACAAGGATTTCCGCCGTCTGCTCTGCGGAGTCCTTCACCGTGACCGACAGCAAGCGGGTTTCATTTTCGGGATGCAAGCCGATGAGGGTGGTGGTTGTGATTAGGCCGGTTGGTCCTGGGCGTTCGATCAGTTTTGCCTGCAAGCCAGCTTTGGTCTTCTCCACCGTCTCGTAGCGGAGCCTCCCTTCACTCAGCAGGGAGCGGACGAGGTATGAGGCAGTTTGCCCTTTCATCCCAGCGGCTTCATATAGCACGACGAAACGATGCTGTACCGGCTCGGTTGAGTAGGCCAGTGCTCTCTCGGACATGGCCGTGAGATCGTAGTAGGCGTCGGCAGGGAAGAATTTGAGGACTTGCTGCACCGTGTAGGACTTCCCGCCGGAGGAAGGTCCTTTCACCGCCATCGAAACGGGCCGACTAAACCAGCGGCTGGTGAGGGCAAGGTAGATGAGCTTGGCGGTTCGCTCCTCCCCCACAACACCAGAACGCTTCAAGTCCTCGGCGAAGCGATCCAGGATTTGCGGAGATTTGGCCAGCGCCTCGCATTGCCGCCAGAGATCGGCCCTTGAAACCTTCGGAGCGGTTGGCGAAGCTGGCGCGGGTGTAGCTGGTTCCGGCTTCTTTGCAGCGGGTGTGAGCTTGCCATTGTTGCCGCCGCCCACCTTGGATTTCAGAAAATCGAAAAAGCCGAGATTCATCTCGCGGCTCCTGGTTGCACCCGGTTAGCATCGAGAAAAGCCGCCAAGTCCGCTCCGCTATACCTGACCAGCCTCCCCACCCGGCAATACGCTGGCCCCTTACCCAGGAATCGCCACTTGCGCATTGCACTGACCGTACAGCCGAGAATTTCGGCTGCTTCTTTTTCGTCAATGAGTCTATCGACACTCATCTGCTCTCCTCCTCCGATTGCGCAACCTTCGGTGGTTACGCAAGCATAATCGGCAACACGAGATGGTTAAACGACTTATTGGCCTTGCTCGTACTGCCGAACCAGAGGAGGTATGGATACGCAGCCAACACTCATGCGCACCTACCCGACAAGCAGTGAGTTGTCCTCGTTACTGAGGACTACTCGATCAACAGGAGGCTAACTGAGGCACTCCCCAAAATCATGGCCTTCAGGGGCCGAAAATCCGCTAGACGCCAGCCCCCCGGTGGCGGGTTACAGAAAAGCCTGACCCACTCACGCGGCCCAAAGACACATTATAATTCATGGCGCCAAAACCGAGGGTCTACTTTCGACCGGCGGAGCGGAAGGGCGTGGACGATGATCTTGGTTTGCGGAGAAGAGGCCCGGACAGCGGAACCGGGCCTTGGTGAGGAAAAAACCATGGTGGGAGATTCAAATTTAACTGGTGGGCCACTTGGCTGCAAGCAATCTTTTGATGGCAATCTTTCGACACCAAGCCGAGATTGTTGATGACAAAGACGAAGCTCGGTGTAGCTTGCTAGCGGGCCGCTATTTCGCCACGTCCTTCAAAATCACAAAACTTCCATCCGCCTGGACTGACAGCAGTTTGTATCGTTGCGCGTTGATTTGCAAAAACACGTCCCTCATTCGGGGGATTGCAGCCAGTCTCGTGGCGGTGAGGTTCACGAAGTGGCCCTTGATTAATGCACGATCCTCCGGCTCAGCCGGAAAATCAATCTCTGCCTGTACCTTCCAAGCGAACCACTCGTTCTCGTAGGCACCAGCCTTCCGTCTGGCGATGATGGTGACGTTGTGAAGGCTCATGGCCCGTAACCCCGTGTGGGAGTATTATAGACCCACTGCGGCTTGTGTGGCGGCTTCGGGCGAGATCAGGATCTGCCAGCGTCGAGAGGCTCAACGGTTGTGGGCTGGTGTGACTCGCATCTAGCGTCCGATCTCTGCTGGGGCGGCACTTATCACTGTCAGTCTCGTAGCAATCCATCCCAATAGGTCGCACTTGCCTCGAAATCCGCAATATTTTGCACTAAGTTGATTGACAAATAGTGAGTAAGTATGGTATACTATAGGGATGCTTGCGGTAACTTGTAAGTGGATAGGGCGGGCGGGAGTAACTACTGACTTAGAATACCCAAATCCCTTCCGTCTGTCAAGGGTATTCTCGGGGAGAACTAAACATGGAACAAATAGCAGTCGGATTAAAGGAAGCGGCAGCGAGTGTTGGGCTGAGCCATTGGCAATTAAGGAAATACATTCGGGAGGGGAAGCTCCGGGCCGTGAGGCTGGGGAGAAGGGTGCTCGTGGAGCCGCAGGAATTGGAGCGGCTGATCGAGGCGGGTAGGGAGGTGGTTGAGCAATGAACGCGACCAACCAAACCGCTATCGACTACCTTTGGACCCTTGCCGACCAGGGTTTCTGGGGATTCCTAACGCTCAAATTTGAACATGGCGAGGTTGTCCACCTACGGCGGGAAGAAAATCTCAAACCCAATGAACTGCCTGGGAAAAACAGGAAAGACTATGACTCAATACGCGCCCATTGAACCGTCCGACTGGCAAAAGGTCGAAGCCGTACTGCTAAAACACCACCACCAACCCGATTTGCAAGCCGCCCGGATCGTCTATGCGGCGGTGGCGGCGCACAGATTGCCAGGGTCACCGGTTTGGCCCATGCTTGTGGCTCCTCCAGGTTCCATGAAGACGGAATTGCTTGGGGGTATGGATGGCTTGCCGACCGTACATTTCATCGACAGCATCAGCCCGCAGACTTTCATAAGCGGGCAAATCGCCGAACCTGGTGATAACCAGAACAAGAAATCCGCCAGCCTGCTACACCGCATCGGGAAGCACGGCATTATCGTGTATCCCGACTTCAGCACAGTGTTGGGAATGAAGGGCGAAAACAGAGCGACCATCCTGGCGGATATGCGCCGAATCTACGACGGGCAGCTTCGAAAGGAGTATGGCACGGCGGACGATTTGGAGCACCGGGAATGGAAGGGCCGAATCACTTTCATCGTTGCAGTCACTCCAGATATCGACGGCTACTATTCCGTGTTCCAGACCCTCGGTGAGCGGTTTGTGATGGTCCGCTGGCCCCGCGCTGGCGGGATTGAAGCAGCGCTCATTGCAATGAACCAAAACAAGGAAGAGGCCAAGCGAGAGTTGAAAGAAGCTGTGAACACACTTCTGGGGAACTTGCCCAATCAGGACCCCCGAATATCCACAGAAATCCAACGCAAGATTGCCGCGCTCACCGAGATTGCAGTCCGGGGCCGAACACACGTACCTCGTAATGGCTACAACAAGCAGATCATTTACGTGCCGGAAGCGGAATCGGCCACTCGGCTGGCTCAACAGCTTTGCCAGGTCGCAAAAGGGTCGGCATCACTGGATCACCGCGAGGATGTGACAGAGGACGACTACCGGCTGGTGCAACGCGCTGCGTTCGACTGTATGCCGCCAACAAGGGCCAAGATTCTCAATGCACTGTGGGAAGGAAAAAACATAGCGGATATGAAGATGCCGGGTTCAACTCGACATTACGCCACCGAGGAATTGGAAGCACAGGAACTGATTGCAAAGGACGGCGGCGGGGTATGGTACCTCTCTCCCCTTGCCTCCGACCATCTTGCGCTGGCGGGCTTCAAAAGTACATCGTCTGAATCCGTCGCCGCATGACAGATTAATAGGCAGCAGGCACTTTTTTGGAAAGGATGGAACGCATATATGGATTGGATAGAAGATCGAGCCAAACGAGAAAAACAGCTTTTGATGAATCGTCAGGCCCTTTGGGATCAACTCTGCAACGCACTTGATAAGGCGGCAACTAGCTTCAACCACTACTACAAGAGCGATGGGCACGCCGAGTTCACCAAATACGATGATGGCCGGGCCGAAGTACGTTATGTCACGACAAGAGTGAAAGACAAGACGCTCAAATTGAGGCTATTCCCCGATGGGACAGTGGACGCCGAGGTGGTTACGAATGGCGGCAAAAGCAATACCAGGCTCTCATTCGCATTAAACGAGAAGAATGAGGCTGGACTTGTCCTTGATGGGAAGGACGTTACATATGAGCAGGCGTCTCGCGCCTTACTGGAGCCTATTTTCTTCGAAGATCCCGTAGAACTGAATTTCGACGCGGCTTGAGACCTGCGGAACCATTTGTGTTTCACGAGATGTCCCCCCTCCCCCAGCCCGCCACTTATGGTTTTGCTTTATCGCTCCGCGTTAGACTGAAGCGATGGCAAATCGGAAATCCTGGTGGGACCAACTTCCAGAGCCTATTCGGGAACTCAGAGGTCACGCTCTGTTCAAGTTTCTCGAATGGGCCGTTGGAGCAGCACTTGGGAGTTTCGGTGGTACGCACGTGATTGCTGTCCCGAGTGCTTTGAACGTCTTTCTCGTGTTGATCGGAGTATACCTGATGGGAATGGCTGTTTTCGGGCACAAGCGGAGGACGCCGGAGGGAACGGAAACCCTACCACAACGCTTGCTGTTCGAGGAAGCGGATCTGCTCCACCGAGCGTATCGAAATCTTAATCAAGAGCATCAGGAAGAAGCGAGGTTTCCGTTACAGAACCGGTCTTGGCCAGCATTCGGTGGCGAATGGAGTATCGTTCAGGTAAATCTCTATAGCCTTTCCATGCAGACAAAGTGGCTGTTGCTTACTGCAACGAAGGCCTTCTCTGAGATGCATTGGCCGACCGAATCCGTGGAACTCTTTCGGATCACTGAACAGTCGCGAATGGTTGATCTGCTCCATGCGCTGGAGGAGTTTCGACTGCTTTTGAGGTCTAAGTTTCCAGCGTGACTATCTGACGAGAGAGGTACTCTGCGGGGGGAGGGTTTTCTCGTGAAAGGCAGAGCGCCCTAGGTTTTCTAATTTTTCTTCCAAAACCCACTCTCCCTCCATCCCCCCGCCTCACACTCCATTCACTTCCGTGCAGCCCAATACGAGATATTTGCTCGGAGAGTCTTTGTAAAAACCCAATTTATTCTTGTATGTCTCGCATGACATTGGAAATAACATGAAACTCCGACTCAATTAGTTCGAGCCGACCAAGTTATCAGCAGTGACTAAGTTGTGTATTGCCAATACTTATGGCAAAGTGCCCGTTTGCCATCAAATTAGCAATGTGACATGGCCGAGTTCTAGCCTTTTCCCGTACCACGAAAGAACTGACTCAGCCAAGTCCTGTAAGCAAGAAAGGCCGCTAAGTGGTACAATATAGGTGTGTTAGATAAAGAACTTGAAGCTGCGTTTAACCGCCGCCTTGATGGCCTCGGAGAGCTTCTCTCCAAGCCCGCTCGCTTGGCTGATTTGCGACAATCGCCCGCCACTTATCCACGATCCGACCAAGATCTTCTTCCGTGGTCAGATGCCGCTCAAACAGCACTTCCTGAACAGCAAACACCTGGGCTGCTAGGTCTGTAAATCGGTCGGCGATTCTGTCGAGTGTTTCTGGTGAGATGTCCATAGTTGTGTCTCCTCTTCGGCTGCTGACTTGGCTCGTTGCCGTGCGTCGCCATGGCGGAGGCCAACCCTTTCGCGAACCTTCCTTTTCCCCCCCTGCCATTTGGGATTGTACATCAAACAGAGGTATGCGATGATCGCCTCCAATGAGATTCACGCCAGCGAATTCCTTTTCCGAGACGTGCCTACTACACCGCCTGCCCCAAGAGAGATTTCTGTGAACGGCTTTTGGAGCAGGATGACCCCCCGCCGGTTTGCGCGGCTGTTCGGACCGTTCATTTGCTCTTTTGTTGTTGGCTGCGCCCTGACGCGCTGGTATCCGTGTTCATGGCCTTTGCAGGAGATTGTGCGTGTTTTGCGGGATGCCTTGATTGTCGCTGGCGTTATCGGACCGATGATTGAGGTATGGGCAGCATCTTCGTTAATCGAAGAGGCTACGGAGGAGTTGTCTTCGCGGTTGGTCGGCTATGGACTACCACGGGATGCGCAAAACCTCATCTATAAGCTGGTTCATGAAACAAAGCTGGTCTACAGGAACTACAGGAAAGCCTATCGCCTAACGGAATCCGAAAAGCCGGGCAAGGTTATCGTACATGTGACGCTCTCGTACCGAGTGGTCAACAATGGCAAGAGGACCGAGACGTATGCCCCGAGTTTTGCCGAAGAGGGTATGTACAATCCGGTCGTCATAAAGCTGGAGTACCGAGACAAGACTGTTGTGCCGCAGATGGACGAGGATGAGAAGACTGGCGTCGTTTCCTTCATGGTAAACAAGAAGGTCAAAATAGCACCGAGCCATGCGACCGAGGCACTGGAGCAGTTGACAAAGGAACAGTACTGCGATGTCCGCTGGGAGTACAGGATTGAAATGCCGAACTACTACAGCGATGTCACTGCGTTTGTCGGCATAACTGTGCAGCCAACCCTGGAGGTTCTGTCCAGTCCCAGTGATCTCGCGTTCGATGCTGGCAACAGTGATGAATGCGCTCATGCCGAGGGTGGCTCAACTTGGGAATACAAACGGGCCTTTGTTGCCGGGCAGCACATACGTGCTTGGTGGAAGCCACGCGATTGAAATAGTATTCGTTCACCTCACCCCTACTTCCCGGCCTGCCGTCCCGCCTCCATCTGCGCTTTCACGTAGCCGGACACCAATTTCACCCGGCGCATAGCCGCTGCGCGATCCCTATACCGCTCAATCTGAACCTTCACGCCGTCCACGAGTTCCTCGGAGAGAATAGCGGGGAACTGTGCACAAGGGCCGTCATTTCGAGTTTTGGTACTTGTATGCGTGATGGACCTGCTGGCCCGCTCGATCCTGAGTTGGTTGGTGTAGCAGAGGGCCACTTCCTCCGCAACGATGTGATCGGCGGTCCACTCTTTGATTTCCATTTTCGCCACGTTGGGGGTGAACGTGGTGGACTCCTCTTCAAAGCACGAATGCGCGTCTTCGTAGCACTCCACTTCAATTGGTCCTGACGACTGGCCAGTTGAGGTGTCCCGGAAAACGCCACACGCCCTGAAGAGGGACATGTACCAGTTGGTGGGGAACTGGAACGTCGGTAGCATGAAAGGGTACGCTTCGACTGCTTTCTCGTCTGCCTCCATTCGCACCACAGTTAGGCCGTCCAGTTTCCCAGTTGCCGCTAATCCGTTTCGCTGTTGATACAGCCGAATTGCGGCGGTTGTGTCGGCATCAGCTTCTGCGGTGAATTTCACGCCGTAGCCCCATGCAGCGAGGCTCTCCTGCGCTTGCAAGATCCGGCTTGAGCGGAGACAGAGGTCGTCGGTTACACGACATGGCGTCGCCAACTCAGCGTTAATTCTTTTCGCATACTCTCGCTCATCCGCTGTGAACGATGCTTGAACCTTACCGAGTTGCTCTTGTGCGTGGAGCAGTAGCGATGAAAATGACAGCATGAAGCACATGCCGGTGATTACACGCTTCATAGGATGGTGAACCTCCGTTTTGGGACCGATTGCGGAATCGGATTCCACCGGGCTGCGCCGATAAGCCGCTAACCTTCGTTAGCACCCACTTGAGTGCCACCCACTTGGCTGTAGACGCACTCAGGATACTCGCAGAGCCTTGGAGAGTGCAAGAGGAAAAGAGGAAGAAGAAAGACGAGGTTGTGCAGCAAGCACTTGGGGCGAGGATACGGCAGTTGCGGGAAAAGAAGGGCTGGTCGCAGGAGGATTTTGCAGCGCGGAGCGGGCTGCACCGGACTTTTGTCGGGAATATCGAGCGGGGGTTGAAGAACACGACGATTTTGACGCTGGTGATGGTGTCGAGGGCGCTGGGGATCACGGTTTCGGAGTTACTGCGGGGGTTGGAAAAGAGGGTTGAGGAGTTGAAGAAATGAGTGTTCGTGCGCTTGCATCAGACGCTTAGGGTTACTCCGGCGATGGAAGCTGGTATCAGTCAGCATGTATGGTCTATTCAGGAGATCGTCCTCATGGCCAGCGAATCACAGAGCCTAGCTGCCTGAAGCATTTTCATACGCCGTTATCAATTGCTGTGCTCGATCTGACAGAGCGGTGCTGTGAGTTAGAAGCATCTCCTGTATGGCTTTTGCTTCTAGGTCTTCATTTGGAATTGAATACCTCAGCACCCCAGAATCGAAGTTTGGAAGAGATAGCCGTTTGACGTAGTGCCTGTGAACATTGTACCGTTCCTTAAAACATATCAGGTTCCTGCGCTGCCAGGGAATGGCTTCTTCATCTTCGGATAAACTTAAGCCAATCACGCACCCTGCGAATGGATGCGAGAGATCAATTGGTAGCGGAGCATTGGTATTATTCGCCAGAATCATTCTGAACTGCTCTGACAAACCAGATGCATCCTCTGCCAGTAGGGCCAACTTGCCAGCCAATTGCAAATGTGAAGCCGTCTCCTTGAGGGTCGCCAGTCGCTCGGAGAATTGTGCTTTCTGTTTGGTATTGTTCCTAATTTCTTCCTCAAGTTGCCGGGCGTACTGTTGCGCAGCTTCATGTTCGTGTGGGTATGCGGCTGCTAGGGAAAGGTTTCGGCGAAGCTTGGCCAAATCCTGTACTCCTGGGACTGGAGACTGAGTTTGTCCTCTCAAACAAACCGGGTCCGGTATCCACGCCACAGTCCCATCAGCGTTGCGCGTCAATATAAAACGCCGGGAAAATTCGTTTCCGTCGCAGTCATCGTAGTCAATCACCACCGAATCTAAGGATTGGGGCGTGCCGCCTTTGAGAGCCTCATCTAAGGAGGACTTTCCGATACTTGGGTTACTTAAATTGTAGAGCTTGCACTCTATCGGGTTGGTCGCATCAACCGGCGGGAGGGTGCTCGGAATGAGGGTCAATTCATACTCACTTTCGTATCGCTCTTTTGAGATCAAATTGCCAACGCGACGGACTACAGCAGGTATGTTCCTGTCGTTTTTAAAAATCAGCCGGTCAATATGCTCGCTTACATAATCTATCCGAATGCTGGGAGCGGCCCGTAGGTCTGGCTGGATCGACTGGTCGTCAGTTCCTAGACGATCAGCCCGCTGTCCATTCTTAGGCGAGTCAGGAACATGCTTTTTGGACAAGCGTGAAACAACAAAAGCTCCTGCCATAAAAAGTGTAACTTCGCCGAAGGCGATCAGTAGAGCAATCGAATCTGGATGCCCTTTCCACCATGCGTAGATCGCCTGCGTTACAGCCGTCACGACCGAACCGCCTGCGGCCCAAAGCCACTTTGCGGTATCCCAATATAGCCGAACCAAGGGCCTCTCGAATCCAACCAAAGATCCGTTTCCACATGCCGTCATTGTCCCATATGCGAAACCGACTCAGTCTGTGAAATGCGAAAGCGCGTGGATAAGTTCAAGTGGTTCAAGTGGACCTACTACGCGTGCCTTGGACACTACAATGGCGGGGTTGTTTCAGGATGTGTAGCCGTCACCGTTTCCGTACAGGCGCTGACAGGCAACCAGCCAGAAACATGATGATAGCACTCGGAGCGTAAAACAGTCCGATGGTGAATCCTCCCAGGATGGCGAAGACAGCGAGAACCAGCCCAGCAACGAGGCGAACCCAGAACTTGGGAAGAACCACCGGTACCAAGGCGATAAGCACCGGGATAGCCAAGGTAATCAACACGCGGGTCCGCTAACCTGAAGCAGGGTGGCATGTCGCACGGAAGGCGATTCCGAGGACTGGGTGGCATATATCCTCATTCCATCAGTTCATGTGCAAAATCATTAGCGTCCATTCTCCACGTTCACCTGAACTTGGTGACGACCTAATGGTGCGTAGCCTCCGATCAAAGTGCAACGGCACAAGAACATCTCGGGTTTCTATATGACCACCGGATGAATACTGGAAGCGTCCATCACCAAAGTAGGATAAGGCAGTGGGATCTGAATCACCAAACCCGCTGAACATGAGATAGCGCTGCCCCTCTCGACCGTTGGAAGTCAAGAAGGCAAGGCGAATTAGCGTAACTGCTGGTAATCGCTCTATTCGTAGTTCGTAAATCCCAGTGGGCCGTAGCTTCTCATTATCCATTTTCTCGGAACATACTTCCTGATTGCTTCGGAAAACGGCTGTTGAACCTGGCGTCGATCCCGTGGTGATCTGAGTCCCGCCGCCTGGCAGTGGTGTAGTCGAAGCGCCATTTCCTGATAACGCAAAGGCCACTCGGCAAGCGTGCCAAGTAATTTCTATTCCAGCCGGACGATCCTCAATCCGAAGGTCTCCGAACACTGGCTCCGGCAGTTGAAATCTCATGACGAAATCACCTAGGTCGATTGTATTGGTGTTTTTAATCGTCAGGACATGTCTGCGTAAATGCTCCATCATTTCTGAAGAGACAACAAGGGTTGGAAAGTCCGAAGGAGCCAAGCCCTCTTGCGTTGTAATCGATATTTCCGGCACGACCGGATTGGGCACAGCCGGTGGTGGTCCCGTGTTGATAACCGTGGGATTATTTACTACTCCTCCGCTTATGGCGATTCCATTTGGGGCGCTAACTTGATTTTGGGACGAGTCACTTCCAGCATCTCTAGCCCTGCCTCCACCATTCGGTCCTCCGCCTCCCTCTCCACCTTTTGCGTGCGTATTGACGGTTCCGCCATTGCCGCCACTCCCTCCCTCTGACCTGGCAACCTGCTGTTGATGTTTAGGTCGTGCCTTGGATGTCGGGTGGCTGACGACCTCGTTGAACGCAGCCCGAAAAGCGATATATGAAACGCTACTTACATCCTCCGGCTTCACAATCTCGACGTGATTGGCGTCAATCGGGTCCAGGCGTTGATTGCACAAGTTCGTAGCACTCTGCTGTTCAACAACTAATTGACCAAGTGTTGGCTGTTTTTCATACGCGCAATAGGATGGGAATGGGAACTTGGCGGCTAGCCACTGCCGTTGCAGATCGGCGAGATAGGAGTCCGAAGTCATTGGGCGTACCTTATTGAATTGCGGGTTCTTGCTGATTAGAGCACCTAGCCTAGCTATGTCGCTACCTGTCGTTGGCGTTGAGAAAAAGTAGATAAGCTTTACTCGCAGGGCCGTCTGGCGGTACTTCATTAGGAAAGCGCGTGTAACTATGCCACCCAAACTGTGGGTAAGGAAGACAATCGATTGATGTTTTGATGCTCCGTCGTTGTCGAAACGCAGACGCATGTTGTCTGCAACTTCATCAGGCGAGTATGAGTTCGCCAGGCGTGGGCTCGGATATTCGTATACGTACACGTCGAAGCCATCGAATGCAGCATCCTTGGTTATTAGTTCTGGCCAATACGCGCCGGTGCGACTATTGGTCCAAGTGGTTTTGGCGTCGCCCAACAATCCGTGTATAAAAATGATGACGCCGGTATTTCGTGCATCTTGCCGAATGTAATGCGATTCCGCGATGGCTGAAGCATCGCAGCAAAACCAACACGCTGCCATGACGATGCCAGCAATGCTGGGGGCACCGAGGCGCATATCCTCTATGATACAGGCTTTGGCGTCATCAGGAGATTCAGCCGCCACGTACGCGGACAGTAATCACACGAAGCCCCAACGCTCCTGCGGCAGGTACCAGCATGAATGCTGCAGATCCAATGCCTTTGACATCGCCGACACGCAAATGGGCTATGATGGCCCCAATGAAATAGAGGACCAGGCCACTTCCCGCCAAGACCCCTGTTGGGGGCGACCAGATTCCAACCACGAGTCCAACTGCCCCAGCAAACTCGCACCCCGCCAGCGCCGGGAAATAATCCAATGGCACACCGATGGTTTCATGGACCACTTTAACCTGGCGTTGGTCGCGCCGGATCTTACCGATGCCGGAGAATAACACCATCAGCGCAAACACCAGAGTGATTGCGAGGTATACGGTTGACATTTTCGCTGTGCTCCTTTCCGTCGCAATCCACCAGACGTAAACGCCGGTGGTTCGCCCTATCTCAAGCTTTTCTTCCCACTCCGCTTCGCTTTGGCCCAGCGCTGTTTCATCAGCAAGGCCATTCGCTTGCGAGCAGCCGGGGACATCATGCCGCGCTTGCGCCGGGGAGCAGGAGCGTGAATTGGCTCCGTCGAAGCAGCCTCTTTGCCATCCAGCGTTGCTCGAATTCTGGCGATGGTTTCGGTGATGTCGGCCTTGCGTTGCTGGTACCCGATGAGGGCGTGGGAGAGAAGGGCGGTGCGGGTGTTGGTGGGCATCGGGGACATGATAGCAGGCTCGTGCCGCAGAGTGAGAAAATGACTAGTGGGCTACTTTGAAAAACACAAGCCTGGATTTGTTTAGCAGTGATGCTGAATGCGGTGCTCCTGGATCGCTCGCCGCGCCTTGCTGCATTTGGCGCGTGCCGCCTCTGATGCGATGAGGGCTTCGTCAAATTCCTTACCGGTTGCAACCCGGAGTTTACTCACAGCAATGGCGTATCGCTCGGTGCTGGCAGCATATTCACTAACGAGCCGCACCTTTTCATCGCAGACCATATCCGATGAGGATAACCCGAACTTCCGGGAGGCGGTAACTCCTCAGACTTGATTACGCCGCTCTTTCAACCCTCCGCTCAGATTTTCCCACGCGGCAACCAAGTCGGCACCATCCATCCTCAACCGCTAGGCCATACTGGGAGCATGTTCTGCGCGAGCGTATAACGAACAAAAGACGAATCTGCTACACTCGCCTGCTGTGGCCAAGCGTCCCAATTTTGCCAAGCCAGTTTTGACTCGCGAGGATCTGGCGGAGCTACAGCAGCGGCTTTCGCAGATGAGCGTATGGCGGTACAGGATTTCTATCGGACTGCGTACATCGGGTGCCGGTTTGGATGAGAATCACTTTCCGACTGCTCAGTCGCTCCAGGAGCTTGTGCAGGCTTGGAAGCAGATGAGGGGGTGGAGGTGAAAGGTGTTTATGCTTCCTCCGGTGGTTCAGAAGTTATCTCGTCTCCGTGCGCCTCAAGATCGTCGGCAAATACCGTCGGGCTTCTCCCGAGCGATTGGACACACACGACGTGCATTTTTTTGCCGGAGGTCACCACAACAACCGTGCCTTCGGGGATATACTCAACGGTCCCCGATGGTGAGATTGCCTTCATTCTCTTCCGGAGGCGGAAGCGTCTGCCGGTCCACATTTCTAAGACGCAGATCGACGGACGCGCTTTGCCGCAAAGAATCCACGGCGGGCAATCGCATCCACCAGAATTGCTTGTGCGCACTCCCGACCGTACTGCTGATGCAGGCCAGACGCCTGCCTCAGCTTCTCAAGAACCTCCACGCTATACACGCCGGATGGTCCGGAAGATACCACAGTAACCGCTAAGGCCAGCACGTCCAGTTGTTCGGGTTTCATAGGGGTTGCTGACTGTGGGCAGGTTTGCAGCCACTTCAAAATCCACGCCCTTGGAGCAATCCACGCCCGGACTGCGCGAAATACCCCAACAGCTATCTTCTAGCGTGGGGTGATTTCACCCACTCGCACCGCGCGGAAGTTCATGATCGTAGACTGATGGCCCCGATCCCTAGGCCAGCGCTTTGCAATCCTGGAAGGCAGAGCAGACGCTGGGCACAACCGGGGCCGCAAACCTCGTGGGCGGCGCCTGCAAATATTCCCGGAATATTATTTGTGTCGGCGATGCAGAAATCGCTCTATCAACGCCGCTGCGCCGATGGTTCCTACTATGACAAGCAGGAGCACGACGTACGAGTCTTGCACTGTCGTTATCGTGCGGTAATTTGCGATGGTCTGCAATCACTCTTAGGGGGGTACCACCAACCACATTTGGGGATCTGTATTTGTTGGGAGCACTCTCAGCCTGTCAATCACCGCCGTTCCGATAGTCGGGAAGACTCAGCAGCACGTCAATCTTTTGTCCGTCAATCGTCGCCCGCAGGCACTCGTTTCCCAGGGCGTCGTGAGCAAGCTCCAATTCAACTTGTCGCCCCTGGTGGATGACGTAGAAATGCGCAGTGCCTTGCTCAACGTGCCGGAGGGCCTTATAGTACATCATCTTCCGAATCGCCCCATCCGGTGCGCGACAGAAGATATGCGACACGTGCTCCCAGGGCGTTAAACGAGCTACTTTCTCGACAAAGAGGATCAGGTATTCCACTATCGGCACCGTGGATTCGATTGTCGAGCAGAGTAGATGAACGTACGATGAACAAGCTGAAACAAGCAGCATCCCACGCAACACGGGTTTCATAGCACTACGAAAATTCACGTCTCATCCAGCATCGCCACCCGCATCGCATCCACGTAGTCCTGCGTCTGTTCCGCCCGATCCACGCACCAGGCGCACCACAGCAGGTGTTCCTCCAACGGAGCCAACTCCGCTTCGTCAGTCACCATGCCAAGGTAGTAGCGTTCGAGATCATGATCGGAAATGTGTTCGATTGCCATGTTCGGGTGGTGGGATCAGGCCGTTGTTTTTCTCAGCTCAAAAATGTGCGGCCACTCCTATTCCACCCGAAGTTGTGCAGGCTCTCGAAGGACAACCTCCGGCACATCTTTGTACAGTGTGATCGTCCCAGTTGTGCAGATCCGCTTATCTCGCAGCTTGATTTCCGGCTCATCGAACTTGGAGCGATCATCTCCCCAGATCAGCGCGGTGAAGATCGGACTTGGGTAGGGCTTATCAAGGTTCAGAAATGTCGGTTGCCCCTTGCTGCGGGCGGCGTAGCTGGCGCTGGCAACGACTCCACAAACGGTTGCTTTTTCGCCAACATGTTTGGCGGCTTCGGCTGCGGGGATGGATTGCTCCGCGAGAACGCAGAGCGTGCTACAAAGCAGAAGAGAGGATTTGAAAATCAGCCGCATGAAGACTCCGGTTAATCTTACATGCTAGCTCGTACATCCGCCCGCTTCAAATCCTCCCGATGGGAGTTCGTCAAATTTCACCCAGCAGCACGCGAATCGCAGAGACCTTGGGTTAGGGCTTGAATTGCCCTTGTTTTGAACTTTTGATCGGCACATAGTATTGGAACGATCCGCCGACTACTTGTTCGAGGTCTTTCTTTGTAAGCTCGTCCAGGCCATTGTTCGGCGCGGCGATATTTTGGCTGGCGTCAGTGTTGTTGTGCTGTTTCTGATTCTCGGCTTGTTCTGGCATGATGTTGCCTCCTGCCAGTCAGATGATGCAAACCGAACGAGGATATTGCCAGAGTCGAACAGAAAAAATTTTGGGGAGGACGCGTAGCATGAACCGGGTCTGGGACATCGCCGCTACCGCCCTTCAGCGCCTTGATGTGATCGACAACGTAGGCGGGGCAAGCGCCGGAGGTTTGCCCGTTGGATGGGCAAGGGTTTGCTCGCAGGATGCTCTCCGGTTACGCGGGATGACGCTTTCTCGCGTCAAGCTCCTCGAATCGATGAAGAGGCAGAGTGCATCTCCTTTTGGCTTGGTTCCGTCTCCTGCAATTGAGCTAAGATTTGTTCAGCTAATCTGACACTCGATGACGGTTGACTTCCCGGAGCTTCGGCTTCAGCTTGCAGGATACTGATTGCCACTTCGAGGGAGATCCTGTCGAGGTCGTCCATTTCGCCACCCTCGCCGCTGAACTGTGCATTTTTCGTACCAACAAGGTTTAAACTTCGTGCCAGCATTCCGCTTCATGCGCGTAGGACTCCCGTCACGCCCATTCCGACAAATGCTGTGAAACGGACTAGCCAGCGAGAGCACCACCACGTGGTGCCCGTCAAATTTTTCATGACTTCAGCAATATCGCATCGTGGTCTGCGTCATTTGCCGCTGAGGGGCACATAGTAAGCAGCGGCATCAGCCACAACAATCCGAGATGCTCCGAATTTCAGGAGACCAACCCCTTCCTGACACTGCCGACGGCTAGGGCAGATGAAATTGCCCGTTTCATCTACACCGACAAAATTGTCGGCAGGCTGGGCGAGTTCCCGGAATTGACGAAGGCGGTGCGTGAGGGGGATGTGGCGACGATCAGCATTCTGTGTGCACAGTTATTCATCTTGAATTCCGTGCCAAACGTCCTGCCAGCCTTCTGCGCCACCACGTCGCACTCCACCTTGTCATAGGACTCCCATCACCCTATCGGATGCGCTGGATCAGTCGGTGCGTCTGCTCATTCCTACTGCAAAAGGCCTAAAATGAGAGAAGAGAAAGGAAGACCATGAGCGGCATCCAGATCGTTGCGTTGGTGATTGCAGGGGGAATAGCGTATCTCGCAGCAGCCAGCCGATTTGTGGGAACAAGTATATGCCCGAAATGGTGGGAGCGGTTCATTTTGAGCCGACGAAATCGCTAGCCCACAGCCCGAGAATCCGGTTGGATGAATTCCCGGAACTCGTTCAAGCCTTGCGCAACGGCGACGGGTTGAGTGCTCGGTCGCTCTTTGCTCAATTGTTCGAGAGCGACAATTGGAACGAAGCATTAAACGCGCACCCATTGTAGTACTCGGTAGCAGTTCGTCCATCTCCCAATTTTTTTTTAAAATTGTTTTGTGAGCATTCCCGCGCTAGCGCCTACGCCAGCGTCCCCCCACCACTGCTTTGGATCGACCCACCCCCGTCGATTTTGCGGTAACCCAGAGTAACTTTTCAGGTTTCTAAATCTAGATTATTCTGGCGATGCAAGAAACGGAATCGGCAAGTGCGACAACACCTGCCGATCCCTAAGCACCGCGAAAACGGGGGTTTCACGATGTCTACAAACGAGCATACCGCAACGGACGTGTACACCCGAGTCACGTCCCAAATCATCAACGCAATCGAAGCAGGCGTGAGCAACTGGCGAATGCCTTGGCATACGTCCGGCAAGTTTGCATTCAGCCCGATCAACGTCACCAGCAAGCAACCGTATCGAGGAATCAATACCGTCTGCTTGTGGGCAGCAGCAAACGCCAAGGGTTACGAGCGTGGCGAATGGGGAACCTACGCTCAGTGGCAGGAACGTGGTGCCCAAGTCCGCAAGGGCGAGCGAGCCACGCTGGTAGTGTTCTGGAAATTCGCCAACAATGCCGCCGAAACGGATGATGGCGAGGATACGCCCAAGTCTGGATCACGGCTGTTGTTCACACGGGGGTATTCGGTTTTCAATGCCGCTCAAGTTGACGGGTACGCACCGAGGGCTGACATCGATACACCCATCGAGCAGCGCATCCAAACCGCTGAGCAGTTCTTCGCCGGTATCAACGCTCGTGTAATCCATCAAGGCAATCGGGCTTTCTATTCTCCTGCCGATGACACCATCACGCTACCGCCGTTTGGAGCGTTCTTCACGCCGATGGATTACTACAGCACCAGAGCGCATGAAACCGGACATTGGACTTCAGCCGAGAGTCGATGCAATCGGGAATTGGGAAAGCGGTTCGGCGATAACGCGTACAGTGTCGAAGAACTGATTGCCGAGCTAACCGCTGCTTTCACGCTGGCGCATCTGGGGCTGAGCAGCGAACCCCGGCAGGATCATGCGCAATACATAGCGTCTTGGTTGCGAGTTCTGAAGGCTGACAAACGCGCCATTTTCACCGCAGCCAGCAAAGCCCAGCAAGCGACAGACTACCTCGTGAAGGCTTCGGGACGTGTGGCAGAGGTGGCGGCATGATCCGATGGGCGAATTACAAAGAAGCGGTTAGCTGGCTCAAGGCTAACGCCCACGGTCCCACTGGATTTTACCTGTGGGGCAGCATCTATGTGCGCCGTGCCGTGTGGGATGGTTCTACTTGGCGATGGCTCACGGATGATGAGCAACGCGATGCAGCGGGGGTGAGCAATGGTTAAGCCCACGCTCAAAACACGATGGACGCTGCTGGGGTGGTATGTCCATGCATTCTTCTATCGGCTCGTGCGGAGGTGGCTGTAATGGATTCCCAGAAACTCCGGGTCTACGAAACCCTCCACTCGCTCAACCAGGATTTCGAGCAAGTCCTGGCCGATTTCCAAAGCTTCCAGGAGTTCCCATTCCTCAGCCGCGAATTCCTGAAACATTTCCAAGTTGTAATCGAAGAAGCCCGATGCTGGGTGAATTTCGAGATTGCCGAAGTGATGCATAGCCGGGAACAACACGATTGGGCACGCTACGGCAGGCTGCGGCAACGGTGGGAGAAACGCTACGCCGACCCCAATGATGTGCTGATCGAAGCTGAAAAGCGCAAACGGGCACTTCGGCAGGCTGCTGGCAAGCGTCGAGGTAAACATGTCTGATCGGTGGCGCTTTTGGGATTGGGTGATGTTCAGTTTTGCGGCATCACTCACGTTGTCGCCGGATCTGTCCGTTATCGAAATCGCCATGCTGATTGTAATTGTCGCTGGCGCTGCACTCGGAAGTGCCGAATGAAAGCCACCCCTTCCCGTGATGCTCTCTACTTTCGTGTGAGCAGTGATCGGCAAACCACGGAAAACCAGTTTGATGAACTGCTGGCTGTGGCGCACAGCACCCACCGCGATTGGGACGGGGTACGTGCCAGTCTGGGACACTGTATCCTCACCGAAACCCGCACAACCCGGCGGGGTATTGTCCGCACCATTTACCGCGTTGATCCCGCCATTGCCGAACATCTTGCCAAGGAGTGCATCTATGTCGAGCAGGGACGCTCAAGTAAACGCGGTGCCCAAAAACGTCCGCTGTTTGAGCGCATGAAACGAGATGCCTCACAGGGCCGATTCACCCGGTTGCTCGTGTGGAAGGTTTCCCGGCTGGGCAGGGATATGCGGGAAGTGATTGGCACCGTCTACGAACTTGCCGACCTGGGCGTCACCATCGTCCCCGTGAAGTCCCAAACCGGCCCAGTCAACACCGCGATGGGCCGACTGCTGTGGGCCATCCAAGCTTGGTACGGCGAAATGGAAAACGAGGAACGTAGTGAGAATGTGCGGCTTGGTCAGGCAAGGGCTAGGGCACAAGGGAAGGAGATCGGAAGGCCACGCGAGGTTGCAAGCGATGTGGAGCAGCGAATTCTCGGGCTACGTGCCGATGGCTACGGCTACAAGGCCATCTCGCAGGCCACTGGAGTGCCACGTTCCACCGTGAGGCGGGTTTTGAAGGGGGCCAAAAACATCCAAGAAATTCAGCCTGCAAATCCCGCAGTTTCAATTCCGGCTGATGGCGGTTTTGTAGGGTGCCAGAAGTAGTTGTTTATGGCACCCGGCGCTAGCCAAGATTGCTCGCCAAGATGAATTGGGTTGCGGCGGTGGGGAGGGTGTTGGAATTTCCTCCAGGCTGATTCTGGTTGGTTGTGCAATGAGAATCCTAGTTTCCATCACCGGAAATTTGATTTATACCACCAGAGCGCCACCATGCAGCAAAGTCTCTCGACGATGCAAACTGCCTTACGAGTTCTGACCGCAATCACGGATGGTCGTCAACCAGATCCGACTGATGTTGCCGCCCTGCACAGCTATGCCGGACCCCAGCCCGCAGGAGTTGACTTGGACGAATTTGCCTGCGAGGTGATTCAAAAGGCAATAAGGCGGCGGGGTGAGGTTAGGGGTATTGGGCACGGCTTAGACTGATTTGCCAACTGCTTTAGGTTGGAACCGCCAGACGCCATTCCAAAAAGCTCCTGCAAAATCGACGGCTTAGCATCGCGGAAACAAGGCACATCCGTAGGTGGGGCCGAATCCCTCAACATCTTTCGCGAAAAAAAGTCCCGACAGGGAACCTTTCCACCAGGTAAGTCTTACAGACGCTTCCGAAGGATATACAAGGGTTATAATCTCCGTTTTGCCCTATCAATGTCTCGAATCTGTTGAAACTATGACGCTACCGAATTGTCGTGTCGGTGCTCTCAAATCGGCTGAGCCTCAGGGAGCCGCATGTCTATCGCTTGCAATTGTGGGCACACCGCGTGAACGGCTACGGAAGCGGCGGGGGCAGGGCCATAAGAATCTGCCGTCGGCTACTTCGCCCTTGCGCTATGGGTTGCGGCAGTGTGCCAATCCATTTGACATCACGCCCCAGACTAGCGACCAGATCGGTGTTGCCTTTCGAGCCACGCGCCGCAATGATGCCTTTGATGCCTGATAGCATCAGCCAAATCGCAGCCACCCACCCGGCAATTCCACCCGGAATTGCGACTAGCGGAACCCACGTGGCCCCAGCGCGATGCACGAGCAAAAGGCATTCAAACATTTCCAGCGCCTCCGGCAAGGAGATCGAGCAGTCCAGTCGCCGAAGTGGGCCATCAAGGGGGTTGCTGGCAGACGGAGCGTGATCTATAGAACAGAAGTCACCACCAATTGGATCACATTCCACCGGCACTTTTTGTGACGTAGATTGTGACGTAACCACCCCCAGATGGCAGAGAATTGCATCAGATAGCAGGCCTTCGCACCAGGAGACAAGATCAGGCTAACTGCCTGTGCTCGCACAACATCGGTGCAATTCAGTGCGTCACATTGCTAGGCCGTTTTGACAATTCGGGACCAGGAGGTCGGTGGTTCGAATCCACTCGCCCCGACCAAATATCCCGCCTGGATTCAATTCCTTATCAGTCTTATCCATGTTGGTCGATTCTAACGGTTTTTTGTCACTGTGCCCAGAATTGTGCCCACCCCGCGCCTTCTGGACCCGCTCCATGGCTTCTCGAATCGTTTCCGCCTGAGGATGAACGTAACGCCGAGTGGTTGAGAAGTCACTGTGACCAGCTAGGTAGGCGAGAGTGTAAGGGTCCATGTAGGCCGCCCACCGCGTCAGGCACGTATGACGGAATGTGTACAGCACAAAGTCAGGAACCTTCGCCAGCCTGCACGCCTTTGCGTGTTGCTTCTTCAGACTGGATTTTTCGATGTGCCCGCTTTTGGTTTGGGCAGGAAACACCCATTCAGTCCTCGCTGAGGCGCGGCGCATGTCCAGGAAAGCCGACATTCGAGGCGTCAAAGGGATGGTTCTCCGAGCGTTTTCCGTCTTGCCAAAAGGCACGTGAACAGCACCCGCGCGGACGTTTTCCCAGCGCAGCCGGAAACACTCATCCGGCCTCAGCCCACAGTCGATCAATAGCGTTGTGACGTCTCGAAGTATGAAGGGGTCCTCTGGCTTGATCGGCTGCTCACCGCGCATCGTTGCGCGAATGCCATCGAGCGCCAGTTGATAGGATTGTTGAATGTGGTTACCAAGGACGGTTGCCCCTTCCAGATATCGGGTTTCCTCTTCTTCCGACAGAACCCGATCCCGGTGATTCTCACCTGGCAGCATCTCGACTTTCGGAAGCACCTTCTCGACCTTGCCCCACTCCGTGGCTAGCCTTAGCAAGCGACGCAAAACCTCTAACCGGCGGTTGATGCTCGCAATTGATAAGCGATCTTGTCGCAATTTCGCTAGGAACGTGCCAATCTTGTCCGCTGTGATGTTGTCGAGGGTGCAGCCGGCTAATGGTGCGTGTGCCTTCAGGCTACGCCAGCCGTTTCTGTAGTAATCCAACGTATTCCGCTTGTGCTGGAAACGGGCCTCGATGAACGGCATGAAGTCCCCCTCCGCGAAATCCTGGATCGTAGGCACCCGTGTCCGATCTCGGAGCCCGACCTCACCCTTAGCCAAAGACGTCTTGTGGGCTGCCTCCATTTGTTCAGCGACGCGTTTGTTTGTCTGTTTTGTGCTCTGCCGAGTTGGTTCGCCATTCCAGACAAATTTGTACCACCAGATTTTCCCGCGCTTATAGACGGCCATGATTACCACCCGCTCCTTTACTCAACAGCCCGCCGTGCCCTGCGAACCAGAATTCATACCACCAAATCTTTCCGCGCCTGATCAGACACATCGCTGGCTATTCTCTCATTTGGCCGCACTCAGGTGCAGCCGCCGTGAACCAGCGGGATTCGCGCCTCCAGTTGGCTGGGAAGCGAGCCACGCCTCCAGTTCTTCCGGCCGGTATCGCACCAGTGCACCCACCTTTATGAATTGCGGCCCGCGCCTTTCAAGTCTCCACCGTCTCAACGACGCGATGCTGACGTGCAGTTGTTTGGCGACATCTTCCTCTGTTAGCAGCGTTTCCATGGTTCCCCCATTTCGTCCAGTTTGGATTGCGTATCTGCTGACGGCTCGACCGATCAAAGTCGGGCACCAGCAATTCTAAATTGTATCGATACGGCTGTCAATACTCCATTGCAAAATCCTTAATCGTGTGCCACAATCAACCCAACCGTGTTCAAAGACCGTAAATCACAACAGCAGACATTGTCCATTCGCGTCTCCGAGGAGGTTCGTGCCTTCCTCGATCGTGCGCGCAAACAGTTCTCCGATGCTCGCGGTTCCAACGTCTCGATATCCGACGTAGCGAAGGTGTTGCTGGAAACCGCGATCGACGGCCGCCTGGACGACCGCCTGGAAACCGTCGATCTCCTATCAGATCCGACTGCTGCCCTGTTCGCGATTCGCAAGAAGTGGGAGGACGATCAGCCGCTGACACGTGCCGAATGGATCGTACTCGGCCATTATGTCCAAAGCGGATGCGATCATCTCTCGTCCGATCCCGAATTCCCAAGCAGCCAGTCTTTCGCGCAATTGCTTGAAGCGCTGCTGGCGATTCGCGAACTGCGGCGTCATCCCGCTCTAGAACTTGATCACTTCTACCTGAGCAACCTGTCGGGATGGGGAGATCATAGAGTTCTGACGGCCGGCCCACAAGCTTCGGAGATCTTACCGGCCGTTGTGCGGCGGATGATTCAGGATCTCGATACTGGCGCCGCGCGAAACTCGTTCGTCGGACGAACCATCTACGTAGCGCTGCGCGACGAGCAACTGGAAAGTGTGGACAGTCTCAATCGCGCACTCCGGCCATTTCTTCCTATCCTCTATCGCGTTGCCGCGCGTGGGCACTGGCTGGTGGAACACAGACCCATCCGCCAGAAGCGCAATCCTCGGGCACCTCTCGGAGCTTTTCCTCCCGTTGTACCACCAGTAGAAGTGGACGACGTCACAGTGTCAAGCTCCGTAAACGACGAGGGTGAATTAAACATTCTGCTCGCCCTCAAATCGAACAGGGTCTTGTATCCGTTGGGACCTTTTCCACAAATTCGTGAATTTCAGAGCATGCTGACAGCAATGGCTCTCGGAGACACATGGGATGGCCAATATTTCTTCGCGGAGACAAGTGTTTCGGCTACCGGGGAGCAACCGCTATTTACGTTTTCCTTTCGAGAGTTCGGTAAAGGTGTGCAGATCGAATTCAGCGAGAAGCAGTGGAACGCGCTGCGAATCGCACTGGACCAGGTGATGGGTTTGCCTGAGATAAAGCAGACATTGAACGAACTCGCCCTCGCGTATGGGGATGTTTGAGGAGACAGTTTTGGAGATGAAAATGGCCAGCGCGAAACAAGCAAGCGACGGCGAAATGAAGGGGACTGTGGTTGCCGCCGAGAAGCGCGTAATTCTGTCCATGGGAGGCAAAGGCGGGGTAGGTAAAACCAGCGTAATGGCGGGCCTGGCGGAATGGTTCGAAGCTAACGAGATTCCGGTTAAGCTCCTCGATCTCGATACGGAGAACACGGCACGCGGATCGCTCACCCATTTCTTCGGTGGGGGCGTGCCGAAGGTCAACATCCACACGCCTGCGGGACTGGACTCGTTCGTCGACCAACTTTCAGACGGCCCGCCGGTGATTCTTGCAGATATGGGAGCGGGCGCAGGCCAAGTCACCTACGACTGGTTCGAGACGATGTATCCCGACGTATCTGATGCCGGAATCGTGTTCACCGCCATCGGTGTCGTCACGGCGGACCCGGCGAGCGTGGAAAGTGTCCTCGCTTGGGCGTCACAGCTTCAAAATCGGGTCGAGTACCTGATCGTCGAAAACAGCATCACGGACCATGCCGACTTCACGTACTGGCGCGAGAGTGATCAGGCTTTGCAGTTTCAAAGAGCGTTCCAGCCGGCGGTCATTCATATGGATTACCGGCTGCCTGATCTCGAAAATGCCACACGTAACCATGGCGTCAAGCTGGGCGACGTAGCCGCGAGAACGACGACTGCTCCGGAGTTGCAGCGAGCATCGCTCGTCATGCGCGCCCAAAGTTATCGGCGACGTATGTTCGCGGAGTTCGAGCGCGTGAAGGAGCTGCTGCTGCCGTGAGTGCGACGGTTCAAGTTAGTGATTATCCCGAACCGGACCTAATCGACCGGATCGCCAACGATCTGCCTGCCGAGGTGCGTGCTGAGTACTATCGCGAGATGAGGCCCTGTCGGACACTGCAGTCGAGTGATGAAATGCTCCACATTCTGCGGGCCATGATGTTTCTGCACATCCTTATGGTACAGGTGCCGCGTGACATAACGACCGAGCGAGAAAAGTTTCGACAGCTTCTCACCGGCGCGCTCGGAACTCTTCAAACGACCATCGAATCCAGCGCAGTCTATCAAAGGCAGCTAGACCAGAGGCTCGATCAACTTCCGCAAAATATCGCGAAGGAATCAGCCCTGAGGTAATCGCCGCCGCGATTAACGAGAGTTTGCGGCAGCAGTTCGTGCAATCAACGATTCCGGAAACAGCCAGCCGCCTCGCGGCTGTCGCCATGCAGCTGAACGATGTCAAAACAGAGTTCGGACGCACGGCAACTGCGCTTGGCAACCGCTATCGCGGCGCAGTCGCGGAAGCCAGTAGGGCGATCGACGATATCGAGAGGACCAGCTCCGATGCGATCGCGACGACCAGGCATGGCGCCGAAGAATTGTTGCGCGTCTTTCATCAGGAATACCGGTGGTCGCTTTACACTCTGACGAGCCTCGCGCTCTTCATCGGCATCGGGTTGGGTTTGTCACTTTATCGTTGGTTTGAAGCGCCGGCGCAGCCGGTTGACCGCGCCCCTGCGGTGCAAACTGCACCTCCCACCAAGCCGAGGGCCAAACACTAGGGATGCCTCGATGCTCACGATCCGCGCCATGTCGGATGGTAAAGGATATTCCGCCCGGTACCTGGAGCAGCGCGACTACTATGCCGAAGGTGAACGCGTCTTGGGTCTTTGGCGTGGCCGCGGAGCGGAACTGCTTAGACTCTCTGGCGACGTCCGGACGGAGCAGTTCGAGGCGCTGCGCCAGGGGTGTGACCCACGCACTGGCGAATTTCTGCGCCAGCGCCAAAGCGCCGACCGTACAGCGACAGACGGCACCACACAGAGCCGGGGACGCAATCTCTACGACTTCACCTTCTCGGCACCCAAGTCAGTTTCTATCATGGCTAGCTTGGGACAAGACGATCGGCTGACGGAAGCACACCGTCGGGCCGTGGACGAGACGCTGAAGGAGCTGGAAACTTGCGCCCAGACTCGCGTGCGACAAGACGGAGCCAACGAGGACCGCATGACTGGGAATCTGGTCTTGGCCGTGTATCAGCACGACACCAGTCGCGAACTCGATCCCCAGCTCCACACACACGCCGTCGCCGCCAACCTAACTTACGACGGCGCTGAGGCTCGCTGGAAAGCGCTGCAAGCTTCCGAAATCTACGACTGCCGTGCTTACCTCACGGAAGTCTACCGGAATGCGCTCGCTCGCGAGGTCCGGCGGCTGGGGTACGAGATCGTTGATCGTCGCAATGGCCGAGGCCGGAACCACGGATTCGAAATCCTGGGTATTTCGGAGAAGCTGCTCCAAGACTTCAGCCAGCGAAGCGCACAACGCAACCGGGCGATCGCGGAGTTCGTGCAACAAACGGGGCGCCAGCCGTCCGATAACGAGGTGGCGATCCTTGTGCGGGAGTCGCGGGCCGACAAGCAGGTCGAAATCGCAACCGAAGAGGTGCGAAGGCGGCAAAAAGCGCGGTTGACTCGTGAGAACGAAAGGAAGCTTGCCCAACTTCGAGAAGCGGCGTTGGCCCGCCCAGGAATGGGGGAAACCGATCAGCGGAGCGCCGCTGCCTGCCTTGAGTACGCCCAGCGGCACATCTTTGAGCGGGTCTCCGTGGCGCGGGTTGACGAGGTGTTAGCCGAAGCTCTGCGTTACGGAAGAGGTCACGTCGGCGTCGGAGAACTGAAAGGCCACCTGGCTCTCCAAGAGGCGGCTGGCACTGTCCTGCGTGCCGGCCGGGAAGTGGCCACGCGCGAGAGCCTGGATCGCGAGCAGGAAATGGTTGAGCGACTCAACCGAGGGCTTGGGCGGTTCGAACGCCTGGGCCAGGGCGATTTCATTGTGTCCGACCGGCTTCGGCCCGAGCAAAGGAATGTGATCCACTTTCTGCTCGATTCCCGCGATTTAGCGATTAACCTGCGCGGCGCCGCGGGTACCGGCAAGACGGCCACGCTCCAGGAACTGCATCGCGGTTTACGAGAAGCGGGCCGTCGCGTTCTGGCGGTCGCCCCAACCATGAGTGCCGTTGAGGAATTGCAGAAGGTGGGTTTTGGGTCCGCCATGAGCCTGGAGAAGCTGTTGCAGGATCAGCGGGCACATCGCGAACTGCGGGGTAGCGTGGTGATTGTTGATGAAGCCGGCATGGTCTCTGGCAACCAGATGTCGCAATTACTCGGGCTGGCCGAGCGGCAGTCGGCCCGAATCGTTTTCAGCGGTGACACGCGGCAAATTCAGAGCGTTGAAGCGTGCGATGCTTTGCGCGTGCTGGAGAAGGAATCGCGGCTGAAAAGTTGCTCCCTCACCCAGGTTCAACGACAAACGGCTGCGCAATATCGCGAAGCCATCCAGGAACTGCGCCGATCTCCGGAAAGGGGCTTCCTCAAACTCGAACAGATTGGCGCGATTCGCGAAGTAGCCTGGCGGGACAAAGCAAAGGCGGTTCAACAAGCCTACGACGAGCTCCTGGCGCTATCAAGCGCGAACGGACAAGAGCGCAGCGTTCTCGTGGTTTGTGCCACACACGAGGAAATCGGGATCGTGACCGCAGCCATTCGTCAACAGCGCATCGAAGCCGGCAACCTTGGCCAGAGCATTCTTCTCGAACGCAATGTGCCGCTGAACTGGACCACGGCCCAGAAGGGTGACGCTCGCAACTTCCACGAGGGTCAGATCCTGGAGTTTCATCGTGCTGTAAAGGGTGCCACCAAGAATGAAACGCTCCAAGTTGCTGGTGTCAGGGCCAACAAGGTCGTCGCACGCAATGCCAACGGCGAGGAGCGAGAGTTCACTTGCAAGCAAGCCAAATGCTTCGACGTTTACGAGCGCCGCGACATCGAGGTCGCGCCGAACGATCGGCTCTTGTTGACCGCGAATCGGCGGGAAGCGGAACTCCGTGTGACCAACGGCGAACTGGTCACCGTTTCCGGAGTCGACGGCCAAGGGCGGATTCAGCTTCAGGACGGCCGAGTTCTGCCGGAAGCCTACAGACATTTCGATCACGGTTATGCCGTCACTGCTCATCGCAGCCAGGGCAAGTCGGTCGACGCCGTTGTCATCTCCGGTGACGCCATGAAGAAAGAGCTGTTCTACGTGGCTGCATCGCGTGGCCGGGAAAGTGTGACGGTGGTGACGAGCGATCGGGAGTTGCTACGCGAATCCGTTGCCCGTTCCGGCGCTCGGCAATCTGCATCCGAGTTGGCACGCATGGTGCAGCGGCGCTCGGCTTTCCAGCGAGGTCAACTGCGAGGCCTTTCGGCGGCTCGCCGGCTAGCCCGCGACGCGGCGATCCAATGCGAACGGGTGGAGCACCGGGTCGTGCCGACACGAGAACTGAATCACGAGGTGACGCGTAAGGTTCCGGTTCGTGAGTACCAAACGGAGCGAAGGTTGGAACGAGGTGGGTATGACATCGGCAGGTGAAACCAAACCCTGGACTACCAATTCGGATGGGCGCATCCTTGGTCTCGAAGTGATCTTGTTGAGGCAGGTGATCGTGCTGCCCTGGAATCAATTTCTGTACGCCGAAGGAGGCGATGATGAAGTGCGGGCCGTGTTCACAACCCACGATGTGGTCGCAAAGGGCAGCGGTCTAGCTTCGCTGCTCTCGGATCTGGCGGCGCAGCAGGTTACGAGATTGAAGGAGCCAACTCGGGCTGAACGGTTTACGCACCCAGCCGGCGCGCGCATCACCGAGCTTCACGTGCGCAAGGCGGAGCAGGCTGGCGACTCAGGGTCGTAGGCCATTAGCAGCGCAGGGAAAGCATGGCACTCCCCGGCTTCGCCACAGTATCAATGCCCAGGAAAAGTGCGGATCCCTGCCTCGTAGCCGTAAAATAGCGATAGGGCCTGTTTGAGATGATGCCGACAAGCGACTACGTCGAAATCCGCAACGGCGGCTACTACGTGGCCGGCACTCGCATCGGCCTGGATGTGGTGGTTTACGACTTCCGGGGTGGGCGGTCGGCGGAAGCCATTTTCGAGGCTTACCCGTCTATTGGATCGCTGGCGAAGGTCTACGGAGCGATCACCTTTGTCCTAGAACATCCAAAGGAAATCGAAGCCTACCTGGAAGATCAGGATCGCCTCTTCGAGGAATTCAAGGCCCAGCACCCCCTCACACCCGACATGATGGAGCGGTTTGAGCGCGCAAAGCGTGAAAGGTCTCCGAAGCAGGCTTGAGCATCCGGTTCCAGGCCGACGCCGACCTGAACCCTGAGGTGGGGCGAGGATTGCGTCGGCGAGAACCGGCGATTGATTTCCGTGCTGCCATCGGGGTAATCGCGGACGGCACTCCCGATTCAGAAGTTCTTCGGATTGCAGCAAATGATGGGCGTGTACTGGTTTCACGAGACGTTGCAACGATGCCGCAGCAGTTCGCTGGCTTCGTTGCGCAACACGAGTCTCCAGGGCTGCTGCTGGTCCCCTCGCGCAGGTCGATAGGAGCTGCAATCGACGGGCTGTTGTTGGTGTGGTTGACCTGGGAGCCAGAAGACCTGCGCAACCAGGCTCGGTGGCTTCCTTAGGGGTGCTTCGGAGAGCGCAAGGAGCAAGTCTTCAGAAAGACACCATCCCTAAGCCTTCGGCTTAGAGTTGCGCGGGCCTTCGCGCCATGCTCCCATCAAGCGTTTATCAAGCTTGTGTCAAGTATTCATCAAGCTCCTATCAAGTCATTTTCCAGGTCTCTTGCGGTACAGTAGAAACAGGCTTGCTGACCGTCATGGACGCCAAATTCCGGGACATCCTCGACGCCTTACCCGAAAAACTGACGCGCTCCCGCCTGGAGCCGTATCGCGAACTCATCGGTGAACTCCGCCGTCGCCGTCGGACGTACCTCGACATCGCCCAAATCCTCGCTGAGAAATGCCAAGTTCAAGTGACAGCCAGCGGTGTTCACGATTTCGTGCGAAGGAGATTGCGGACCAAAAGGACGCCAGCCGTACCCAGATCTTCGAGTGGGGAAGGAAAGGGAGTCGGCCACCTGAAAGCGGAGGTAGGCGCCGTAAAGATCTCGGCCAACTCTCCATCGGATGATGTCCAACGAAAGATCGCAGCGCTGAAAGCTCGAAAGCCAGGTGTGAAGGCAACAAAGGAGGGGTTTCAATTCGATCCTAGCGAACCGCTTCGGCTTAACAAGCCGGAGCGGTAAAATTGGCTGCTCGCCAGCCGAAACATCTGGGGGTGCGCGCAAGTTCCCGCTAAGAACGGCGCCGCTGGCCGCAAACGCGACGGCGTGCGCCAACAGCCGCTGTTCTCGGGCTCCTTGCTGTCGGAGGAATACCGGCAGGCGAATCGCCACCGCTGATAGAGATAACGGAATCGCGAGTCGCAGATCTCACTGCACATGCTCGATGACGGTCGTCAATGGCTAAACGCTGAGGCCACTGTGTTGAACGGCAGGACTTCGCCGCCATGTTTGCGCACGAACTGCATCGCTTCACTTCGCTTGCTAAATGCAATAAGGCTCGGTAAGCACCGGTCATAGCGAAGATCCGCCGCGCGCTTGTCAGTATCGAGCAGTTCGTGTGTTCTCACGCACATGTTCACGTCACTGCCCCTTACGATGAAAGCGTCATTCGGAGAGAGCTTCGCTCCCGTGGGGAAAGCACTCAATTCCGTAACCCGGACCGGTTTGCCTTCCTGCTCATGCTCAGAAAGCGCGCAGGCAGGACAACAAAACAGCCTCGGTTTTCCATTGATCATCGCCACCGTCCGTGAATGCGCGTGTATTGCCCTCTGGCAGGCATAACACTGCTCTGCTTGTGTGCCACGGTAAGTGCTGAATGCAGAGTACGCAATGCCGATCGCAACGGCCAATACTGCGATCACCGCGAACCAGCGTTTGCCTGTCATTAATAGTTTCCTATTCCATTCTAAGGCCGGCCGCATCGCACCCGGCACTCCAGTCCTTACTTTCCGTCCGCCCCGGCTTCCCGATACGAAGTGAGGATCTGGAGCCCCTTGGAGCGATTCAGCCGCAGCCATAGATCGTCATACCGGGCCTCTTCAAGCCGTTGTTTCAGCTCGAAATTGAATTGCTTCCGACTGCCATAGTCCAACCTCGCCCTCTCGAACGTCGTGATCGTAAACGCGAATGGTCCCGAGCTGCTGACGTTGTCGATGTCCTCGTAGCGCCAGGTACGCGATTCGCCTTTCTTTGCCGATTTGTAGACGATCTCGTTGGCACTCACCTGGAGCACTCCCTCGTCGCCGCCGAACCCGGTCAGATGTTTGGCGGGAATCTCCCACAGCACGGTCGCCGGACGGTCAGCGATGACGGCCACGAATCGCTGGTCGAGGCGAGCTTTGAGGACTTGGTACACGTTCTCAAAGCTGTCGTCGGAGACGAGGTCGAACTCGTATTCCCGGTCCGCGCCCAGCTTCCACTTGTTGTCCTTATACGTGAGAACCGTAACTGTCTTCGGGGAGATCTTCAACTGCTGAATATCCTGATAATCCCAGTGCCACGCATGCGGATGCTTCGGTGTCTTGGCGTCCCTGTATTTCTCCTGAAACGACACGCCGGTGTCGCTGATCGTCAGCGTCCCGAGACCGCCGGCTTTTCTGATGTGCGGCGGGCGCGAGTGCCCGTGCCAGGCTTCATATTGAAAGCTCTGCTGCGCAAACATCGCCTGCAGCAGCAGCAGGCCGCCTATGAACGCGATAGCTCTTTTTTCAGCTCGAAATTCCATTTCCATACCTCGTAGACTGCCGGATAAACAACCAATTCAAGTAGAAATGATGTGAAGATGCCGCCAATCATGGGGGCGGCAATGCGCTTCATCACGTCAGCTCCAGTGCCGACCGACCACATGATCGGCACCAGGCCCATAAACATAGTTGCGACCGTCATGAACTTCGGACGAATCCGTTTCACCGCGCCGTGCATGATCGCGTCTTGAAGATCCTGAAGGCTCCGGAGTTTGCCGTCGGCTTTCGCCTGATCGTGGGCCAAATCCAGGTACAACATCATGAATACGCCGGTTTCCGCATCCACTCCCATCAGCGCTATCAAGCCCACCCATACTCCGATGCTCATGTTGTATCCGAGCAGATAGAGGAACCAGACGGCGCCTACGGCTGAGAACGGTACGGCGAGGATGATGATCAGCGTCTTTGTCATCGACTTCGTGTTGATGTACAGCAACAGGATGATGAGAAAGATCGTGAGCGGGAGCACGACCGTCAGCTTTTCGCGAACTCGTTGCATGGCCTCGTATTGGCCGCTCCAGGCGAACGAATATCCGGCTGGAAGCTTCATGTTATCGCGCACCACCTTCTTGGCCTCCTCAACATAGCTGCCGATGTCGCGGCCGGCGACATCCACGTACACGTAACCATTCAGCATTCCGTTCTCGTCCCGCAACATCGCCGGGCCACTCACTGTGCGAATCTCGGCCAGCTGCGCCAGTGGAATCTGAGTCTGACCGTCCATCGCCGGCACCAGAACGCGGCCCAGTGCGGCTGGGTCACTGCGGTAATCCCGCATGTACCGTACGTTCACGGGATAGCGCTCGCGGCCTTCGATCGTGGTGGTGATATTCTCGCCGCCAATGGCGCTCATGACGACATCCTGCGCTTTGTCGATGCTCAAGCCATAACGCGCCAACTCGTCACGGTCCCACTTGAAATCGAGGAAGTAACCACCGCTGGTGCGTTCAGAGAAAACGCTTCGCGTCCCCTGCACCTTCGGCAGCAGCGCTTCGATCTGCGTGCCGAGATCTTCAATCTTCTTGATGTCAGCCCCGTAGATCTTGATTCCGACAGGCGTTCGGACACCCGTCGTCAGCATGTCCACTCGCGCCTTGATGGGCATAGTCCATGCGTTCGAAGTGCCGGGAATTTTGAGCGCCTGGTTCATCTCTTCGACCAATTGGTCGGTTGAGATGTGATCCGGCGTGAACCTGCGGAATATGGCCTTCGCCCATTCGGGCGCCCAGGAGGAGTACCACGTGTCCGTTTTCCTCCACTGTGTCTCTGGCTTTAAGACGATAACCGTCTCCATCATCGAGAACGGAGCGGGGTCGGTGGACGTTTCCGCGCGACCCGCCTTGCCTAGGACAGTGGATACTTCGGGGAACCGCTTAATAATGCGATCCTGCACCTGCATCAACTGCTGCGCCTGCGTGACGGAAATGCCGGGAAGCGTCGAAGGCATGTAGAGCAGCGAGCCCTCGTCCAATGGCGGCATGAATTCAGAACCCAATTTCTCGAAGACTGGAACTGTAAAGATGACTACAGCCAGTGCCGCGGCGATGACCAGCCACTTCAAACGCAACGCCCAGGCACACACGGGTTCGTATAGCCGGATGAGGATTTTGCTGATCGGGTGATTCTCCTCCGAGCGGATCTTGCCCACGAGAATTGCGTTCGTCACTCGAGCCAGCCAGCGCGGCCGGAACTCGAAATTCTTCATGTGGGTGAACAGCAGCCGCATAGCGGGATCGAGCGTGATCGCCAGAACCGCGGCGATGATCATGGAGAAGTTCTTCGTATATGCGAGCGGTTTGAACAGACGGCCTTCTTGAGCTTCCAGTGTCAGGACCGGGAGGAACGCGACCGCGATAACCAGAAGCGCAAAGAAACTCGGCCCTCCGACTTCTTTCACTGCATCGACCACGACTCGGTGATAGTCCTGTTTGCGGCCTGTACGCTCCCATTCTTCAAGCTTCTTGTGAGTCTGCTCTACTACTACGATCGCCGCATCCACCATAGCTCCGACGGCGATAGCAATCCCGCCGAGCGACATGATATTCGAGGTCAAGCCCATCGCCTTCATGGGAATGAACGCAATGATGACCGCCACCGGAATGGTGATGATCGGGATGATGGCGCTTGGAATGTGCCACAGAAAGACCATGATGACGATCGCCACGATGATCAACTCTTCGGTCAGCGTGTGTTTCAGGTTCTCGATGGAGCGCAGAATCAATTCGGAGCGATCATAGGCGCTAACGATTTTCACGCCTGGAGGAAGGCCTGGTTCGATGTCGTGGAGTTTCTGCTTCACGCGATCGATCACTTCGAGTGCGTTCTCGCCCTGCCTCATGATCACGATCCCGGCCACGGTCTCCCCAGTTCCGTTCCAGTCTGCAACTCCTCGGCGGATATCCGGGCCGAGCGCCACGTCCCCCACATCCGCGATGCGAACCGGGACCCCGCTTGGATTCCTAGCCAGCACGATCTTGCCGATGTCGTCAGTCGATTGCGCGTACCCGCGGCCACGCACCATATATTCGGCGCCGGTGAATTCGACCAATCGCCCTCCGACGTCGTTGTTGCCGCTGCGGACCGCCTCCACGACTTTGCTAATCGGGATGTTGAATGACTGGAGTTTATTGGGGTCAACATTGACCTGGTATTGCCGCACGAAGCCGCCGAGTGGCGCGACCTCGGCGACGCCCGGAACTGACTTCAGGTAATAGCGCAGATACCAATCCTGATAGCTGCGCAAGTCAGCGAGGCTCTGTTTGCCTGTCGTGTCGATCAGGGCGTATTCAAACACCCATCCAATGCCCGTAGCATCCGGTCCGAGTTCGGTTTTGACCCCCTGGGGCAGTCGCAGTAGGACGTTCGAGAGGTATTCCAGTGTGCGGGAACGCGCCCAATAAATGTCCGTGCCTTCGTCGAAGATGATGTAGACATACGAGTACCCGAAGTCTGAAAATCCACGTACATCCTTAACTTTCGGTGCGCCCAGCATAGCGGTGACGAGCGGATATGTGACCTGGTCTTCCATGATGTCCGGGCTGCGGTCCCACCGCGAATAGACAATCACCTGGGTGTCGCTCATGTCGGGTAATGCATCAAGCGGTACGGTCCGCATGGACCACAACCCGCCCATCACTGCCGCCGCGATCAGGATGAAGACCACGATCTTGTTCTTGGCCGAGAACTCGATGATGGTGTTAATCACTTCTTGTCTCCCATCCCCGGCATGTCGGCCATCCCCTTGGCGTCAGACTTTCCCGACGCAGCCTTTGGCTGGTTCGCGGGCATTTCCGGGTTCACCGGCGTATTAGTCATTCCGGGCATTCCGGCCATCCCGCCCATTCCCGACGCAGCAGCCTTCATCTGGCTTTCAGAATCGATCAAGAAATTGCCCGAGGTGACGACTCGCTCATCCCCGGTGAGCCCCGACAAGATCTGAATGCGGTCGCCATTGCGCTCGCCGGTCTTCACCTGCCTGGGCTCGAAGTAGCCATTGCCGCGATCGACAAATACGGTCTTTCTTTCGCCGGCGTCGAGCACTGCGTCCGCGGGTACCGTGAGCTCCGACGGAATGTTCACGCGAAATTCGACGTCGGCGTACATTTCCGGCTTGAGCATTAGGCTGGGATTGTCCATGTCGAGCCGCACCTTGAGAGTGCGCGTCATGGGATCAACCTGCGGTTGTATGTAATTGATCCGAGCTGTGAACGCTCTTCCCGGCACCGCCTGGAGAGATACCCGCGCGGTCTCGCCGACGTGAATATTCGGAGCTTCGTACTCGAACAAATCGGCCATAATCCAAACGCGGCTGAGGTCCACAATCGTGTATAGGTCTGTTTCCGGCATGACTTTCAATTGCGGAAAGGCTTTCCGATCGGTGACGTAGCCCGCGATCGGCGAGTAGAGCGTGACGTTTTTGATGGGCTGACCGGTCTTGAGGACTTGATCGATCTGAGCGTCGCTCAAGTCCCACAGTTCCAGCCGGCGTCGGGACGCCCGAAGTAAGGATTCACTTTGATCAAAGGCTGCTGGCAGGGGATTGTTCTTCATCGTATCCGTTGCTTTCGCTGCGACCAGGAGTTCCAGTTGCGAGGCCAGCATGTCCGGGCTATAGACCGTCATCAGCGGCTGGCCCTTTCTGACAAGCTGGCCCGTGTAATCGACGAAAACCTGATCGATCCACCCCTCGACTTTTGTATGAATATGCTGAATCCGTGTCTCGTCAAACGCCACCTTGCCCACGGCGCGAATCGTCCGCGAGCCGCCGCTCCTCTCTACCTGGCCGTACTTCACTCCGATCAATTGCTGCTTCTCCGGTGTGATCTGAACGGTCCCAACCGGCATCGTGGAGACGTCTTCGGCACTAGCCGGCTCTCCGGCCGGCGCCGCTGTGGGGCCGCCGCCGGCATACACCGGCACGAGCTTCATGCCGCAGTCTGGCGCTACCCCCGGCTTGTCGGACTTGTAAGCCGGATGCATGGGATCTACCCAATACAGAATCTTGCGGCCATTCTTGTCCGCCGATCCGGAGCCGCCGCCTTTTGTGGCCTTGTATACGTATCCGCCGGTGAACGCGGCGACAATCACGACCAGAAATACAATTGCGCGAATAGCTTTCATTTCAATCGCCTCAGTCCGCTAACGGCTGGCCCGTCGTTTCTTCGAGACGGCTCAGAGCCAGCGCATAGTTGAGCGCCTCGTCGTAGTAGTTCATTTCGTAGTCCAGTACTGTTGTGAAATTCGTAAGAACCGATAGGAAATCAACCGCGCCGGTCTCATACGTAGACAACGAGGATTCGAGTGCCAGATTGCCTTGTGGAACGACGGTCTGCATATACAGCTTCATGAGCTTCGATGAAGCCTGCGCCAATGCGTAATCGTCCTTGATTCGGTAGTGAAGCGACTGATCCGTGGCCTCGTACGTTCGTCGGGATTGAGAAAGCATACTCACCTGCTCATTCACGCCGGCGCGCTGTTTTCGCCAAAAATAAATCGGCACTTTGAAGGCGGCTTGAAACTGGTACATGGGCGCCATCGATCCCTGGTTGAAGTAGCCGCCGCTGAGGGTCACGTCGGGATAGTATTCTTTGCGCGCCGAATTGACGGCGAGCTCCGAGCGCTCGACCATCTTTTGGTCGCGGCGCAGCATTGGCGAATTCTGAGCAGCCGCCGCATATAGCTCTTCGAGCGTTGCTGTGAGTTCCCTCGGCTTCATGTCCTCCGGCCGTCCGACAGGCGTGTCGGGGCGTCGATTCAGGACGCTATTGATCTCGGCTTCGCTGCTGATGCGCTCTTGCTCCAACTTCACAAGGCGCGTCTCCAGAATGCTCACCTGTGTCTGTGCTTTGAAGACGTCTTGCTGGGCAGCTTTCCCTACTGAATAGCGAGCTTCGGTCACACTCACCAGTTTGTTGAGCAGATCGCGATTGCGAGTGAGCAGATCCGACGCGGAGTAGGTGTATTGAAGCCGGTAATAAGCCTGCTTCAGCCGCGAGACCACGCCGAGTTGCACGGCTTGATATTGTTGGAACGCTGCCTCGGCTTCTTTTGAGGCAATCTCACCGCGAAGTTTCAGCTTGCCGGGATATGGCAGCTCTTGCGAATACATCAGCCCGATGTTGGAAAGAACCTGGCTCCCCAGTCCGGCGCCCGGTAGCGGATTGCCAACACTGACATATCCCAGCGAGATCATGGGATCAGGCAGGCTGCTTTCTTGGGTTGGCCGCTGGCGCGCGGCCTCGTAACTCTTCTGGCCCGCAAGGATCTCTGGGTTGTGCTGCAACGCCTCCGAGACCAGGTCTTTCAGCCTGAGTTCCTGGGGGTACGCGGCAACCGAGAATAGAGCCAGGATGACAGCTCTGGCGTTAAACGACATTTCTCCACCTCAATGCACAATTTCAAACCTGAGAAACGGACAGATGGAGAGGGAACTAGATCAGCAGTGAGGAGTTTTGCAGAAACAAATCAGGTGGCGAGTATTGCAATGGCAACGCTCGCGAATAGGAGGCCATCAGCATCGACGGGATTCCCGCCAGCGAGACTTTTTCAATTACGGCAACCACTACTTGTCTGAAGGTCAGGCCCGAAGAGGCCGGAAGCGTTAGGCTTTGAGGGCTGGCCGGCCGAACTTCGCAGGACGTGTGGGGCACCTGGCCCGGTGATCGCTTGCAGGGAGCATGCTTGCAGCATCCACTCGCCGCCATACCTGACGGCTGAGCCACGCACTCCATGCCGCTGGCGATGAGCAGCAAAGCGGATAGCAGCGCCGGAACACCGCGACTAACGATCTGGGCCACTGCTCTCATCCTACCTTGAATCGGCACTTACGGGGCCAACCAGCAGTCCTCAAGCCAGGAAACCTGTGGTTGGTCAACAATATCAGCCAGTTACAATATCGGCCAGAAAACTGGACTGCTGTCAGTCGTCAGTCCTCGACTGGGGCATATCGCGCACCCCACGTAATCCGCACGGAATCGGTTAGCCCCGTCGTTCCTCCTCATTTTCATCAGCATTCGCTGAGAGCGCGCCGTCTGAAGAGACCTGGAGACAAACCTGCCCTGCAGATGACACAACTCAGTGAGGTGGCGGAATGATTAAACGACTTGGTTCTCTGACGACTTTAATGGTAGTTGTTGCAGTGGTTTGCGTCGGAATCGCAGGCGGGCAGCCCATGATGATGCCCAGAAACGCCCAATCGCTTTTGTATTTCCCTCACTTGAACGAGGGCGGTCCCGATGCCAAGAACTTCTGGCAGATGACGTTCACATTTGTCAACTCGAACCCGGTCGCGGCCAACCTGAACGTCTCGTTCTACAACGATGACGGATCGCCGATGATGATCGATTTTGGTTCGGGGCCGGTTGCCTCGATTACAGCCACGGTTCCACCCCTCGGCAGCAGCATGTTTCGGAGCCAGCTCACACACAAGACTTTGGTTTGGGGATGGGCCGCCGGCCAGTCTGATGCGCCCGTTTTCAGCCAGCTGAACTACCGGCAAATGATGAACGGCCAAGTTGCCGCTGAACTGGCGGCCAACGCGACAACAGGCACGGAACAGTGGACTTCGACGGCGAACGCGGACCTCGGGATAGCGATCGCCAATCCGAGTCCGGACGATACGATGACCTATATGGTAGACGTGAAGGATTCGGAGGGGAAAGATGTCGGCTCAAAGTCTTTCCAACTCGCTCCTCACGGCCATGACGCATTCACACTGAACAGCCGCTTCACGCTTGCCCCAAACTTCACTGGTTCGGTCAACATCACGGGACAGATCTCAAACCAATCCGCCTACAAGCCTGTCGTTTGGACTGTGGGATCGGAGTCAGGTGTTTTCGCCACCCTGCCCGACGGCCGAGCGTTGATGCCGGAAGATCAGATGGCACGGGCGATGCGAGTTTTCGGGCGCGTGATGGCGATGGCACATCAACTTGGATACAAGGTAAATCCTCAACTCACGCTTCTTCCGGGTACCACTTCGAATGGCATGGCCAGCGCGATGGGCGGCCTGGCTGCGAACGGCACCGACCAGGTGACCATGTATATGTCGCTAGTCGAGATGGCGGGGGATTCCGACGGAGAACTTGCATTCCTCATGGCGCACGAGATTGCGCACGTGATCCAGTGCCGGACGAACGGCTGCAAGGTGGCGATGGACCCGCAGTTCGCGGGTGACTACGAATCAGATGCGGATGAAATGGGGATGATGCTCTCGACATCAGCCGGTTACGATTCTTATTCGGCCGCAGCCGCGTACGCGAAGCTCCAGATGGGGAATGGTCAGGCCGCAGCGGGTCACATGGGGTCAGGGGGAATGGGCCAAATGGGAAGCGTCAATGTTTGGGAAGACATGATGTCGAACGACCCACACGGATTCTTCGCTGGGCGCATCAACAATCTGTACACAATCCAGCAGCGCATGTGTGGCAACCCGCAGTTCTCTATCAACTGCCAGGCATTCAAATCGCTTATGCACCCCAGCACGGGTCGCATGCCGATGCCGATGTAAGAGCCTAACGTCCCTGTTCCCAGCGCCATCCGTCAGCCGTTGTTATAGTGAAGGTCCGAACGAGCCGTTCAACCCAACAAGCGCATGTTATCGCGCGAGTCATAAGTCGCTATCTAAGCGGCGGCGGAATTGCCTGCCGCTGGCACGGTACAACGCCCCTTTCCTCAGCGATTTTTCGATTCGCCGGCCAGTGGGCTTGTCTGGGGAGGTTTGCTCCCGGCCGACGGCCGCTAATCGGCCCTGATCCGGACTTGCCTGGACTCTTCCATGTCTCGGGGTTTGGCTGCTCAGGCATGATGACCAATGCCCGCTGTGGGGAACTAGCCGCAGATCTGCTCCGCGGGGGGCCAACCCCAATTGGACAAACGCGGCTCAGGCTGTGCCGGCTCGGTTCCGTTCCCGGCCTGTCGCTCATGAAAGCCAAATAGTGCCACGCTGGGGCGGGAAGCTTGAGGTCCGAGGTATGCGCCAATGGAGATCTTCATGTGATTACGCACAAAGACGGGAATCAAACTCCTCGCGAGGTCCTCCAGCGGTACAACCTGGAGACTAGAGCGACGCTGGAAGAGTGCGATGGACCAGATAGAGACTCCACAGGATTGTCATCAAATCGTCACATGAATTCAGTTGCGTTCATTTGGATGGTTCTAGCATACTCGAACTGTGGAGATGAGGGAATCTCTTTTCCTCGAGGCGTACCACAGAGCGTGGCCTCGGCGTCTCGTGCAGCCGGTCCGTTCTTGTGCGCCCGGTGGGCCTCATTCGTGCTTCGAAGCTAGTCTGGACAGCACGCTCGCAGAGTCATCGGAGGTCGTGAGAATCTGAAATGCACAGAATTTGGGCTCTTCTCTTAGGATTGGCTTCAATCCTTGCGGCGTTCGGCGCTGACACGCCGGTCACGCTGTTCAGTGCGGGTTCGACGTTTATCTATCCGATCCTGAGCAGGTGGTGCTCCGAATACCGAAAGCTTCATCCTAACGTGCTGATCTCCTACGATCCGCTCGGATCGAGCCATGGGATTGCCCGAACGCTCGCCGGCACCGTTGACTTTGGCGCGTCTGACGGCCCGTTGAGCGATCTTCAGATTCAGCGTGCTCATATGATGATTGTTCACGTTCCAGTCGTGCTTGGGGGCGTTGTGCCCTCGTACAACCTCTCCAGTGTGACCCAAGAACTCCGATTCACGCCGGGGGCCCTTGCGGGGATCTATCTTGGCACGATCACCCGCTGGAACGATCCCGAACTCGTCCGCGCCAATCCAGGACTGCCATTACCCGCACACGAGATCACGGTCGTGTTCCGCCTGGATGGCAGCGGCACAACGTACGTGTGGACGGACTACCTATCAAAAGTGAATGCAACTTGGGCCAAGCGTGTTGGCCGGGGCACATCAGTGGAGTTTCCAGTTGGTGTGAGCGCCCGGTTCAACGAAGGTGTGCGGGACGCGATCAAAAACAAACCATATTCGATTGGTTATCTGCAAGTGACGTACGCGATTGAAGGACATTTGCAAACTGGACTCGTGCAGAATTCAACCGGAAAATTCGCTAAAGGCGACATCGCGGGTATCACCGCAGCGGCTGCGGCGACCGGCACTAATATGCCTGATGATTTCCGGGTATCCATTACGAATGCCGCTGATCAAGATGCCTATCCGATATCGAGCTTCACGTGGCTTCTCGTCCCCGAGCATATTGAAGATCGGGCGAAAAGAGAGGCGATTGTCGGCTTTGTACGCTGGGTGCTAAGCGATGGACAAAAGTGGGCGGCTCCGCTGCACTATGCACCACTACCGGGAGATGTCGCGAGTCGAGTGCAAAAAGCCGTGGACCGAATCCAATAGACCAACCCCATAAGACGTATGCAAAAGAGGTTGAACACTCTGATCTGGATTGTGATTGGCGTCCTCTTTGTTGCGACGGCGGTGTGGACAGTGTGGGCCAGTCGGCAGCCAGGCGGACACTCGATGTGGGCGCCCAATTCGGAGTCCCTACCGCCGTGAGAACTCGCCAAACCTGGCGCTCGCTGGTATCGTGAAGTGGTGAAGCGAACCGCGACAACCCGGGACATGGCAGACTACGCCGATATGTTTGCCGCCATGGGGGCTGAACAGCGATTGCAGATCATGCGTCTGCTGTTATCGGCGCACCCGAATGGGATGGTGGTAGGTGACGTATTGGCTGAGCTCAAGATCGCGCCGTCAACTTTGTCGCACCACCTGGAAAAACTGAAGCACGAAGGGCTGGTGAGCGTTCGCCGCGATGCGAAATTCCTTTGGTACAGCGCGAATACGGATGCGCTACAAGGTCTGATTACGTTCCTCTATTCAGAATGCTGCTCGCGCTCGAAGGCGATCAAGCGCGACGTCCTGATTCAACTCTGCAAGTAGCGTGGATGACGTTCGACATAGCCGTTTCATCTCAGCGGCCGTCTGGAAAAATCAAGATATGAGATCAGCCCGGCTCGATCGAAGAGGTCGATCGGGTATGCCGAAGTCTTACGTCTGTCGCCTTGGGGCGCGTTTCCAGCTCTGGCCTATCTTATCTTCACGGTTTTGAAACAATTACGCTATTGACACGATTCTATCCTTCCAGTAAGCTCGAATCCGTAAACCGAAACCAGCTTTCGTGTGGCGCACCCAACACGGAGGTACGAGCCATGAACCATCGGATAATCACCGCAGCGGTAGCCGCGACTACGGGTCTCATCCTTTTCGCCTGCATTGGGTGCGATTCGGCCTCCAGTTCGGCCGAGGGCTCTACTTCTCCTACGGCTCCCACTAGCGCAATCGGCGCGGCAGGTAGCACGTTCGTGGCGCCCCTCATGTCGGCTTGGGTCAGCGGCTATCAGAAGGCCCACCCGAAGATGCTGGTGAACTACCGTTCTATCGGTAGCGGAGGAGGCATCGACGAGTATAAGAAAGGCTGGCTCGGTTTTGCCGCTAGCGACGCACCGCTGAGTGACGACGAGATCCAGGGCCTGTCGCCGACGATACAGATTCCGGGCACTGCTGGTCCCGTTTGCATCATTTACAATTTGCCAGGCGTAGAGCGGCCTCTGCGGCTTAGAGCCCCAAGACCCTGGCGGCTATCTATCTTGGCACCATTATCAGCTGGCAAGATCCGGAAATCATCCGGGACAACCCAGGAGTCAGGTTGCCGAGAGCCGCCGTGGTTGTTATACATCGCTCAGATGGCAGCGGTACCACGAACATTCTGACGACGTATCTAAACAAAATCAGTCAGGAATGGTCGTCAAAGGCGGGTCATGGGCTCTCCGTGACGTGGCCTGTTGGACTGGGCGCCGAGGGCAGTAAGGCCGTTCTGGGCCTCGTGAAGCAAACCCCCGGCACTATTGGCTACCTTGAGCTCAACTACGCAAAGGAGAGTAGTCTACCGGTCGCGTTGATACAGAACCGGGCAGGAGCATTCGTCGATCCAACTCCAAGTTCGACTGCAGCAGCGATCGAGGCGTTCCAGGCAGACTTGGCGCGAGATGTGCGGGCCCCAATTGTCGATCCCCCAGCTTCGGCCAAGGGCGCTTATCCCATAGCAGGATTCACATTTCTGTTGCTTCCGAAAGATCGCGAGAACAAGGACGAGCAAAAAGCCGTGAAGGACTTCGTGGCGTATGCCATATCGACCGGACAGGACTCGGCAGAACAACTGTCGTACGCAAAATTGCCGGCGTCTGTCCAACAAGAAGGGCAAGCGTTGTTGGCACAATTGACAGCAGGCGGACAACCGTTAAACTGAGTAGCGATCGACCGGACTGGCGAGTGAGCCATCAGTGTCCTCTGACAGTGCGATGAAATGCAGGTCGTCGAGTCTCACCGGCCTTCCATAGCCGAGGTCTGCTTGCTGTTTCCACGATCGTTATCAGGCGGCGTGAAACCGAGGCACGGTTCATGCGAGCGATCAGAAACAGCTACAACGAAAATTTCTTGTTGCGGCCCTTGCCTGTCCACGATATTTCTAGTATCATCGAAATATGACCGGAGTAGTAGTATCCAGCGAAGACGTGGATCGGTATGCCGAAATGTTCAGCGCCATCGGCACGGGACCACGGCTGCGGATCATGCGTTTGCTTCTCTCCGCACACCCTGAGGGGATGATCGTCGGTGATATCCAGGCCGAAACCGACATTCCAGGTTCCACTCTTTCCCATCACCTGGATAAGCTACGACACCAAGGTCTGATCGCCGTGCGCCGCGAGGGTACATTCCTCTGGTACTCAGTCAGGATTGAATCTCTCCAGGAGCTCCTCAACTTCCTTTACTCGGAATGCTGTACGCGAAACCGGGTTATTGCACCAGAGGCACTTATCAGAATCGGAAATTGAACAGGAAAAGGACATTTATATGGAATCCAATACTACGAGCATCAGAGAAGTCGTCAGAGAAAAGTACGGGCAGGCCGCCCAGCGCGTGACCGCCGGCTCTGGTTCTGCATGCTGCGGCGCGAGCGCGTGCTGTGACGGTAGCGTCGATCCAATTACTTCGAACTTGTACGGTTCGGATCAGACTGGTGAACTGCCCCAGGAAGCCGTTTTGGCGTCGCTGGGCTGCGGCAATCCCACGGCTCTAGCGGAGTTGCAGCCAGGGGAAGTCGTGCTGGACCTCGGTTCAGGAGGCGGAATCGATGTTCTGTTAAGTGCCCGCCGCGTGGGGCCAAACGGCAAAGCCTACGGCCTAGACATGACGGATGAAATGCTGGCGCTTGCCGAAGAGAATAAGCGCAAAAGCGGCCTGATCAATGTCGAGTTCCTGAAAGGCGAAATCGAGAACGTTCCTTTGCCTGACAACTCGGTGGATGTCATCATTTCGAACTGCGTTATCAACCTGTCTGGGGACAAGGATCGGGTGCTGAAGGAAGCCTTCCGGGTTCTGAAACCGGGCGGGCGGTTCGCCGTGTCCGACGTTGTGGTCCGTGGCGATGTGCCGGCGGCAATCAAAAAGAATATGGAGCTGTGGGTAGGCTGCGTCGCCGGTGCCCTGAGCGATTACGAATACGTGGCGAAGCTCGCCAAGGCGGGTTTTGACAATATCGATATTGAGCCCACGCGTGTTTATACCATCGAAGATGCGCGCGCCTTTCTCTCCGGTCAGGGCCTCGATGTGGATTCTCTGGCGAAAGAAGTTGAGGGTAAGTTCATCAGCGCCTTCGTCCGCGCCACAAAACCCACGGCTGCCTGCTGTGCGCCAGGTTGCTGCTCGTAGGCGGAACGATGGCACAGACGGTTACAGCTACCCCCCGACCTGCGTCAAGCGGGCTGGGCTTTTTCGAGCGCTACCTTTCCTGGTGGGTCGCGCTTTGCATGCTGGCGGGGGTGATCTTCGGCAGGCTGTTGCCCTCGTCCATTCAGGAGCTTCGCCGCCTAGAATTTGGCGCTGGGAGCCAGATCAATGTTCCCATTGCTGTTTTGATTTGGCTGATGATCATCCCCATGATGATGAAGGTTGACTTCGCTTCCATCAAGAATGTTGGAAACCGGCCGCGCGGCTTGCTGGTAACGCTGTTCGTCAACTGGCTTGTGAAACCGTTCTCGATGGCGCTGATTGCATGGCTGTTCTTCCGATACGTCTTCGCGCATTGGGTTTCCGCAGCGGATGCGGACCAGTACATCGCCGGTTGCATCATCCTTGCAGCGGCTCCATGCACTGCTATGGTTTTCGTTTGGAGCTATCTGACCGATGGAGACCCGGCCTATACTCTCGTGCAGGTCTCGCTAAACGATCTCATCATGCTGTTTCTTTTCGCCCCGATTGTTCGCTTTCTCGTAAACGGTGCATCGTCTCTGCACGTTCCGTTTGAGGTCCTGCTATACGCCGTTACCATTTTCATCGTGATTCCGCTCGTGGCGGGCACCGCACTGCGGGTCTGGCTGATTCGCGGGCATGGGAAAGCGTGGTTCGAGAAGGAGCTGCTTCCGCACTTCGCGCCCGTCAGTATGCTGGCATTGCTGGCGACGCTCGTTCTGATCTTTGCCTTCCAGTCAGACAATATCCTCGGAAAGCCGTTTCACGTTTTCCTGATCGCGATTCCGATTCTGATTCAGGTCTATTTCAATTCTTCACTCGCATACGGACTGATGAAGGTGCTTGGAGTCCGGCACGCGGTCGCTGCGCCCGGTGCGTTAATAGGCGCGAGCAATTTCTTCGAACTGGCAGTGGCGACTGCGATCGCGTTGTTCGGTGCCGGCTCAGGAGCGGCGCTGGCCACGGTGGTCGGAGTGTTGATCGAGGTTCCGGTGATGCTTTCAGTCTGTTCCTTCTGCAACCGGACGCGCCATTGGTTCCCGCAGGAGGACCCGGTGGCATCGTCTTAGAGATAGAGAGGAGGTCCAATGTTCTGCTACGAATGCTGCAAGAGCGGCCAGACGCGCGAGGCTGTCGGCCTGTGTCATCATTGTTCCGCGGCGCTCTGCGCAAACCATGCTCACACGGTCGATGACCCGGTGACGGCGACTCGCCCGCTGAATAGAATTGTGGTTCTCCCAAAGCATGCTCGCCTCATACTTTGCGAAACATGCATGTTAGCGCTTCACCAAATGGAAAATATCGCCCTGACCTTGGCCGGGTAACGGAACAATGACCACCAAGAAACGCATATTAGTGCTCTGCACTGGAAACTCCGCTCGGAGCCAGATGGCAGAGGGTCTCTTGCGTCATGACGCGGGGGACCGTTTTGAGGTCGAGAGCGCCGGTACCAAACCCAGCCGGGTTAGACCTGAGGCGATCACAGTCATGAAGGAGCTGGGCATCGACATCTCGGGTCAGCGGTCCAAGAGTGTCGATGAATTCCGCGACCAGAGCTTCGATTACGTCCTTACGGTTTGCGATAACGCAAATGAGAGTTGCCCGATATACCCTGGACACGCGAATCGGTTTCATCACAGCTTCGAAGACCCCGCCGCGCTTCAGGGCTCGGAAGAGGAACGGCTCGCTGTTTTCCGTCGTGTCCGTGATGAGCTGAGGCGCTTCCTCAGCACTTTTCCTAGTGAATCAACTTGTTGAACTTCGTTCTCGGGGTCTTGCTTCTTCTGGCTCAGCAATCGGCGCCAACCGAGTCCTCAAAACCGGCCGAGCCCGAGCCACAGCCCGTGAAAGAGAAACGCACCGAACTCAACCTGCTTGGCGCAACCGACTCGGCCGCCGGCGAAAGCCGGCGCAATGAAAACGTTCCGTTCAACCTCATCGATAATAATGCGCTCAAGGATTTGAATATCCGGCTCGGGACTAATGCCACTATCGTCACCGAGTTCCAGCCCGAGCGAAAATACTTCGGCACCGAATTTGGCAACAATCCCACGTCGGCCATTCACCTCAACCCACTCAAACACCCCAGTGATTTCCACGGCGGCCTTTCGTTCACGCGCTCTGACAGCATCTTCAGCGCGCGAACGTTTTTTCAGGTCGGTGGCGTCCAGCCCGCCCACGAGAACGATTACGGAATCACGGCCGGTCTGGGCCTCTGGCGCGGCGCTCATCTGACCTTGGCTGGCTCCCAGCAAAAGCTCCGAGGCAGCGTCAACGGCAATGTCCTGGTTCCCTTGCCCAGTGAACGGACGCCTCTCACCGCCGACCCAGCCGCCTATCGCCTGATCCAGCGGTGGATCGACGCCTATCCGAAAGCTTTGCCTAACCGTACCGATATCGATCCGCGAGCCCTCAACACCAACTCTCCTCAATCCATCAATACAGACGCGTCAAACGTCCGCCTGGATCAGGATCTCGGCGCTCGTGACAAACTCTTCATGCAGCACAGCTTTACCAATCAGAAGGTGATGGCCTTTGAGTTTGTCGCGGGCCAGAATCCCGACACCAATACCAAATCCCACAATGCCCGCCTCACGTGGAACCACCTCTTCGACGCCCGCTCGTTAATCGATTTTACCGTCGGCTTTGACCGCATGCATTCACTTCTGGTCCCCGAACCCAATGCCGTCGGCCCGCAAGTGATTATCGGGAGCTCGTATCAGAGCCTCGGTCCCGGCGCGACTGTCCCTATTGATCGTCGGATCAACCGCTTCCGCCACGCCGTTCTCTACCGTCGCCAGGTTGGCAACCATTTGTTCTCCGCGGGGGGCGAAGTCGACCGCTTGCAGAACAACGGCCTGGAATCATCGAGTGAGCGCGGCAACTACTACTTCCGCTCCGATTTCGGCCGCGACGCCATTACGAACTTCCGCATGGGCATTCCCAGCCGCTACTCAGCCGCAATCGGAGACGGACATCGCGGGTTCCGTTGGTTCGAGCAGCAATACTTCGCGGGTGACGTTTGGAAGGTGCGGCCGGACTTTACCCTCACCTACGGTCTGCGCTATACGCCAGTTACCGGGCCTAGCGAAGTGAATCACCCCACTCCCTTCAATTTTAACTGCGACTGCAATACTTTCGGACCGCAATTCGGTCTCGCCTGGGACACGCACGCCGTTGGCGTCATCCGTGCCGCCTATGGGCTCCAATTCGGCGACATCTACGCGCAGACGCTCCAACAAGTTCGTTGGGATCCGCCGAATTTTCTGAAGGTTGAAGTGCAGGCGCCTCCCTCCCTCCTCACACCGCTGCAGGATACTTACCTCGGGCCCGGCGCTCGCCATCTGCAGTTCGATGTTCCGCCAAACCTAGAGTCGCCTTACTCACACCAATACAGTTTCCTTTGGGAGCCGCTGCAAGGGAAACCCTGGTCGATGCAGCTCGGCTATATTGGCTCCGCACTCACAAGCTCTTCATGATGTGGTTCGCCAACCGAGCCGTCCCGGTGCCGGGCATCCCGCAAACCACCGCTACCATCACCGAACGTCGCCCCGATCCGCGTTATTACGAATTGCGCGAGGCCAGGAATGCGTCCAACGCTTACTTCGACGCCGCCCGCGTCAGCTTCAAGATGCCTGCATGGCATGGCTTCACCGGCGATACTTCCTACTGGTTCAGCAAAGCCATCGACACCGGCAGCGCCTACACCAACATGGCCGCCGGCGACGAAGCGCTCCAGGGTTACTCGCAATCCCAGAATCTCGTTGCAAAAGATCTCAAGGGGCCCAGTGCGTTCGATCAGTCGCATGCCGTGATGGCACGCTTCCAGTACGCGCTGCCGGTGCTGTCTTCCGGGAGCCACTTGGTGCGCGGCGTAGTCAACGGATGGCGAATCTCCGGTGTCTTTCTGGCCAAAACCGGCCTCCCCTTCACAGTAATCACCGGCTCAGACGGCCCAGGCTCCGGCAACGTCGACGGCTCGAATGGCGATCGCCCCAACTTGCTCGATCCCTCGATCTTGGGGCGCACGATCGGCGACCCAAACACTTCGACGATATTGCTGCCGCGCTCGGCTTTCGGCTACATCGCCCCGACCGATTCCCGCGGCAACCTGGGCTTCAATACTTTTCGCAGAGGCGGCATCCGCAACATGAACGCCGGCTTGGCGCGCTCCTGGAGGTTGCACTCGGAGTGGCAGGCCACGTTCCGCGCCGAATCGATCAACTTCTTCAACACTCCGCAATTCGCTAATCCTAACCCAGACCTGAGTTCACCGGCTTTCGGCAAGATCACCAATACACTGAACGACGGCCGCAGCTTTCAGTTCACGCTGCAACTCCAGTTTTGAGCACCGCACGGTGTTTTGGCCAGTCCGTAACATTGGACGAAACGACTGAGATGCAGCTTGGCCGTTAGGTAAGCGGTGACTTGGACGAAACGGCAACCCGCGGAATTCACCAGCGTCGGTTTACTCCGGTTACGTCGATTCGGCGAATTGTATGTGAGACTATATTCCGCGTTCTCAGCCATGAGCGGAACCTCGGGCATTCCTCAGTGCCAAACCTGGATGCCCGAGCGCAGCTATTCTTGCTATTCTCGCCAGTTGTAGCGGTTCAGTTCGAGCCGCACTCACCGCCGAAACTGGCCGTCGGACCCCACTAATGGTGGACCTGCGCGGCGCTTTGCTCACACATTGCTCACACGCGGAGAATTCACGTCGATAGGACGGCCGAATCGACCGGCACTCCTCCAAATAGAATCAAATAGATAAGGCGCGATCGGGTTTGATGGGATGGCATGCAACGGTTTCGATTCCCGCTAGCGCTACCAAGTTTTCATACAGTTGCAGGCAATGCGCTGGCACGCGAGAATGGCCAGAGCCACGTAGCCACTTCGGGTTCCCAGGGATGAGTCACGTTCTCGACATGAACGGACGGCATATCCAGACATGCCGGGGGTCGCGCCGGAATCTATGTCTGGGCTCTTTAGGCAGCGTTACGTCCTTGTGCGACGCCATGGATTATTGCAAGGGCGTAGCGCTCCTAGCCGAGCGTACGCGGCGTTAGCAGTTTATCCGCGCGGTCGATCGATTTCGCTTTACATATGAAGTCCTGGTCGCTTGCCGCCAGGGCGCAGAACCCATTTGCACCGGATTCGCGCTACGACCAGGCACCACGAATCGCGATTGCCATTGTGTACCATCGGCACGCCAGGCGGTAAAATGATCGAGTTCCGATTCAATATTTTACTCTCAAGATCAGGTGAGCTGAAACAGTGCCCAGGAACTATCTGGAGTGCGCGCGTGAATGAATCAACGGCCGGTGGAGCGGCGACAAACGCCGGAGTCTCATTTCAGAATCGAGTCGCGGCTTGGATAAGCGTTCGCATCCTCGCTGGGCAGGATGTTGCCCCGCTCTGGGGGCTTCCTACCGGAACAGCCTTGGAATTCCTGCGCTGCGAGACCGAGCAGCCGGTTGACGACATTCTAGTTGGCACCTCAACATCCGGACATATTTTTATTCAAGTTAAACATACCGTCCGAATGGAGAAGGGGCCTACGTCGGGTATTGGCGCAGCAATCAATCAATTTGTTCGTCAATTTGTGACCAGCAGAGCCCGCACCACTGCGACCCGGCCTTGGGAGCGCCCTCTCGATCCTGACCGAGATCGCCTCGTTCTGACAGTTGGCCCGGGAAGCTCTGGGGCGGTGGTGGAGACCCTCCCAGCCATCCTGGCGCGATTATCGAACTTGACCCCAGACCAGCCCGTAATGGACGCCGCGACGACGCAAGTCGAGCGTCAAATCTGTGAGATTGTTCTGGAACATGTCGAACGCTCGTGGAAGGGAGTCGTCCAGACTGCTCCAGATGAGGCCGAACGACGTCAACTCCTCCGCCTGATTCGCATCCAGCGTCTGGATGTTGATGCCGACAGCCCAGGTGAGCGAGAAGCCATTAGCACGTTGGCGGGTCTCATTTCGCAAGCGGACAATACAGCCCCATTCCTAGCCTGGACAACCCTGATCGAGCTATGCGGACAGTTCGCTACATCCCGCTCAGGAGGAGATCGGGCGCGCCTCCAAAATGCGCTGCTCCAGCGCGGCATTCAAATTGGTCCCGATACCAGATACGAAGCCGATATTGCCCGCCTCCGTAAGCTCGCTGTGACGGTCACAGCTGCGCTTGCGCAGCTTGCTGAAATCAGGATCGGTGAGACCACAATCAAGATCGACCGCGCCGTGGCACCAGCGCTTCGAGCCGCCGCTGCGAGTGGCTCCGTCGTCGTGATTGGCGATCCAGGGGCAGGAAAATCTGGCCAGCTGCACGATTTCGCTGCCACGCTCACGGCCTCCGGTGCCGACTTCGTCGTTCTGGCCGTCGATCGATTAGCGGCACAGAGTCTCTTCCAACTTCGAGACGAACTCGGCCTTCAGCACGATCTCGTTGATGTTCTTGTCAACTGGCCTGGAACTTCGCCGGGCTATTTGATTATTGATGCGCTGGACTCAGCTCGGTCCGAGTCTGCCGCTGCTGGTATCGGTGAGCTCGTCGGCTCAATGATCCGGAATGGGGAGCGTTGGCGGGTCGTTGCCGCAGTTCGGAAGTTTGATCTCGCGAAAAGCTCGTCATTGCAGCCTCTTTTTGCGGGGCGGCCGCCTGAGCAACCGAGCCCTGACCCAGAATTCCCACGCGTTCGTCATGTCAATGTCTCGGCCTTTGACCCCGCAGAAATCGCGCAGGTCTCGATTCAGAGTGCAATCCTAGGTGAAGTCCTCGCTCGTGCACACGCCGCGTTAAAGGAGTTACTGCGGCTTCCTTTTAACCTCCGGCTTGTAGCTGACATGGTATCGGCAGGCCTTCCGATCGAGGAACTCAGTCCGATTCAAACGCAAATCAGCTTGTTGGACAAGTACTGGACGGCGAGAGTTGTCGGTAATGATCAAGCCGGGTACGTTCGCGAAAACATCCTCCGTGACGTAGCTCAGAAGATGACCGACCGACGTACGATGCGCGTCCATGTCGCTGAACTCGAAACGACCAGTACTCAAAATCCCGAGTTAGATGAGCTTCTGCGCAGACAGGTCCTTGTCCACTGGAGCCCGGTCCCCGGCGTGCGGCAGCGAGACGTTCTGGCCTTTGCCCACAACCTGCTATTCGATTATGCCGTTGGGCGATTGTTGTTTTTCTCCAATGGAGATCGCTTTATTCGATTCTTGGAAGCACCTGATGCAGACGCCGTGATGGCCATTCGGCCCAGCGTCGTCCTCTCTTTCCAGCACTATTGGTACCTGAGTTCGGACGTCTTCTGGGATCTGGTGCTCAGAATTGAGCGGCTCAGCGAATCGCCCGAGATCATCAGGTTAATAGGACCGACAGTAGCCACAGAACTCGCCCGCGATGCTCGACAACTCCAGCCATTGATTGCCGCGATCCAACGGCGCGACCGGGCCGCACAAACGGCTTTCCGGCATTTGATCGGGTCTCTGCTAGCGTCGCCGGCCGACAGCTTTAGGGGGGCATCCGAGCCCGTGTGGGCAAATTTAGCAGAAGCCGTGTCAGCGACGCTTGAAGACGAGGCGGCATACGCGCTTGCAACGTTACTGAATCTCTTGATGAGTCCCTCTCCGCAGTCGATTGAGACGCGGGCACAGGTAGGCCGGGCTAGCCGGAACCTCCTTTCTTTTGTCCGTCGCCGGCCTCAGTACGAAAGTTGGCTCAGCCGTAATGCCCTGACGGCAGTTTGTCGTTCGTATTGCACGAGCGCTGCTGAGTCATCGATCCTCCTCCGGTCATGCTTTGACAGCGGTCTTCTCGAACATCATGGACATGAGGAAATCCCGACACTCGCGCGCGAGGCTGGCCCCGTTCTGGATTGCGATCCCGAATTTGTTGCAGAACTGTACAGGACGGCCTTTAGCCACATGGATACCAGCGAGGCGACCACTATCATCGGCGACGCCCAACGCATTCTCACGTTCACATCGACACGCAGGCAGGATTACGAGCTTGGCCGTTATCAGCTGGCAGAACTGTTTCCAGAGTTTGTCCGCAGGTATCCCGTAACCGCATTTAACGTACTCATCGTTGTAGTGGCAGCCTATATTCGAGCCACTCATTCAGGAGACTCCAATGAGCCCGATGAGGCGTTTGAGTTCTTTGGACGAACCGCGCACATTCGACGAGACTACAGCGAGATTTGGGACTCTGGAGGTGCTTACTCTCACGCTACGCCCCTGCAGTTGCTCGATATTCTCGATTCCTACATCACAGGCCTGCCAGCAACAGAAGCCAGCTATGAGGTGATCGATCAGTTTCTATCGGTGGTCGCTGAAAAGAATGTGTATGCGACCGTCTGGCGTCGAGTCCTTCGATCCGCAAGCCACGCGGCTTCGACTTTAGGAAAGCGAGTGTGGCCGCTGGCGTGTGCAGTACCCATACTCACAGGTTTCGACACCTATCACGTTGCTGGGGAATACTTATCGGCAGCGTTTTCACTCTTAACGGAAGAACAGCGGCTTCGCATTGAAGAAGCTATCTTGAATATAGATGCTGGTGAATCAGCGCTTGTCGATAGCGATAGAATTGCACGTCATCGTGATCGACTCCTTGGCTGTTTGCCGTTGGACAGTGTCATTGCCGCACGAACCAAGGCGCGCATTGTAGAGATGACCGCGGCAGGATCGGTGCCGCCGAACGAGCCAGCAGCGCGCATCACTGGCGGAGCAAGGCCGTATACGTCGGAAGACCATCTTGCACGCCGTGGCGTCCCAGTCGACGCACCTGCGAACCGCCACATTCAAGAACTCGAAAAAAAGATCGAGCCTTTCAATTCCCAACATCTGAACAGTCCCCCTACGCTGGATGAGATCAGCGCGATACTCTCGAACCTGTATGGATTGCGCGACGCCCTGAAGCCAGAAGTCGTTTCTGGTATTCATGAAGAACAAGCTGATTATGCATGGAGTGTGCTGGCCGAGGCCTGCGAAAGGATTGCTAGCAGCTCGTCAGACTGGCAGGCCGGAGGCTTGGGCGAATTTGTTCGCAGCACGCTATTAACTGCAGCCACGAACAGGGTTCCGCTTTACACCGCTGATGATGACAAGCAGTTCAATAGGTCGCCGGCATGGGGTGGGCCTTCTGCCAGGATCTCTGCTGCAGCCGGACTCGTGCAGTTAAAGCCCCCACTTTGTTCGTCTGAAGTGCACGATTCGATTCGCCACCTTGCGTCAGACAGAGTGCCAGCAGTTCGATATCAGATTGCCGCGCGTCTGTTGTCCCTGTACCAACACAGTGCGGATTTAATGTGGGAGTTGTGCCGAGAGTTCGGCCGTAACGAGCTGAATCGTGGCGTATTATCCGCCGTAACCTCAGTATTTGCACGTCTCGCTGCGCGTTTTCCTGACGCCATAGTTCCGCTTGCGATTGATGTTTACCGTCGCCTGCAGAACGACGATGGACTCGATTCGCCGCTTGACCAATGCGTCTCGATCTTTCTCGGCCTGGCACTTTGGCAAGAGAATCCGATCTGCTCAGAGATCGTCGCCGATATCGTAGCGTCGCCTTCCAAGCATTCCCGGGATGCCCACCGGTTGGTGCTTGAGTTGGAACATAACTTAAATCCTGAGCCAGGAAGTGATCCAGCACGGGCTGAGAAAATTCGGCGAGAGTCGTTTCTACTGCTGAATCGAATGGCTGAAAACGTTGTGGCCGAATCAGGCGTTCGCGAAAGGGGTGGTCGAGCTGTGGATGAGAATGTCCTTGAAGCGTGTGCCAAGATCGCCGACACCATTGGGGCACGGCTTTATTTCGCTTCAGGTGCTTTCAAAGGTTCGAATTCCACTACGTATCCGATGACTCCGGAATCGCGACGCCAATTTTTTGCTGACTCGCGAACTATTATCCAGACTTTGAGCACTATCGCAATACCGTCGCTTACGCACCACTTGCTTGAGATTCTTGATCACTTTGCGGACGTCCAACCACGTGCGATCCTGCTTGACTCGGCCTTGGTCTTAGAGGCAGCGAGAGGATCGCGCTATGCCACTGATTCAATGGCTGCCGATCTGGTAGCTAATATCGTGGAACGATTCATTGCCGATCAGCGTGGCCTGTTGCGCGATGATGTCGAAGCCCGCAAGGCCCTCATTGGCATTCTCGATGAGTTCGTGCAGATGGGGTGGCCAAGAGCACAGCGTCTTGCGTATCGGCTGGGCGAGATCTATCGTTGAAACGAAACTGGACAGCCACGGAGTTCCAGCGAGATCTGGAGGTGTTGTGTGCCAAGTACAGCCAGGACTTCGTGAATGTAGCTGCTAAAGTTCGCACCGAGTATGTTGGGAAGTCGCCAGACGTCGAGAACGAGCGTGACCAACTACTCGAGGCTCACGTGCGGGTGTTCATTGATGGCCTGTTAGCATCTCTCAACTGGCAGACGGGCGTCGAAACGACTGGGAACACGAACTTGGTTCCGGAAGCGCCCATCTATTCCGCGGAGCGGTCCAGAGTCCGTTTCCTTGATTACCTCGGCTTCGAGGCTGGAGAGCCTAAGAGGTCATTGTTGATCGTGGAGGCGAAGCGGCCAAGCAGTTGCTTGCCCCGCACTAGAGCTTCTGGCGCCGCTCCAGAGCCTCCCATCAACGCACTGATAAGCGGTCTTGGAGGGGCCGAGATGATAGAGGACTGGTCCTCGTGGCTTAAAACCGCAAGAGACTACGTTTCTTCGGCCGCGAAAATAGCCGATTATCCTCCCAGACGGATGGCAATTACGAACGGTGACTGGATGATTGTGTTCACCGATCCTGATCAGACATTCTATCAGAATCGGCCCGACCCCGGTACCATCCGGGTGTTCGTCAACCGTAATGAGGTATTGCGCAATTATGCCGATGTATTTGCCTTGCTTGAGCACCAGCAGGTTCTGGGATCGGTTGCACCTTTGGCAGTTGAAGAACTTGCCTTTTACGCCACGGCGGCCGACATCGACAGAGTACTCCATGGGTTAAGACTGATGTACCAAGTCGATCACGACTTCTACGCTGCGGTTCCGAATATAAAAGTGATGCCGGTGATACATCTGAGGACGAGACGCGGGGTGTGGCTCGTTGTCGAAGAGAGAGTCGCTGGCGAGGTAGTGCCGCAGAGTCCTGAGCACTTGACCGACCACTACGGCAGAATCTCCTCGATGGCACTCGGACTTTTGGCTAAGGTCCACTCAGTCTTGGGCTTCACCCTGGCGCCTACTGAACTGGCGGAACACTATCATGAGTCCGAACCCGCGGACTATCCGGTCGGACTTCTCGGGATTCGTCGCGTCTTAGGGACCACGCCTGAGGAGTACGTGATCGCCACGGGAAAGAACAGACACTATTTCACCCTCACGCCTACGGTGGCCGCCTGCCCGCATCACGGTATAGACGAGAGTGAGAGGACTCCTCTTGGGGTGCCTGGTCAAAACATGGAGCCCAGAGCGTTTTTTATTCTCGGGCAGGATCAGCGGTGTTGCCACACCGGTGTGCATCGCGCGAAGCGCACTCTGCTGCAGCCCGATAATCGAGATCGTTCCGGGCCCAGAAGCAATGGCGACATGCATTCCTTTTGCGAAATATTCCCGTTCGAGGAATATCTATGCTGCCGGGTGTGTGTCTTTGAGGAAGTTTGCACAAGCGCGTCGGTGTTTATATTGCCATGTAAGCGAGATATGCCTACTCAGACCGCCATCGGACCGTGTAGCGAGGGCCCGGGAGGCGCCTGATTACTTCCGGCGACTCGGCATCGCTCCGGCACCGACAAGTCTGCGAGCTGCTGGCACTAAAGAGAAAGCTTACGCACCGAGAGTATGCCTCCCTAGTAGTTTGCTGGCAGACGAAAGAAAATCAGGACCAGTAATCTGGCAGTGTGCACACGAGGTCGTACCAGCGGGGCTTATCTTGTTACACCAAATACATAGCCAACTAGGCGGGGTTTTAGCAAGAAGCTCCCGGATTCTCACCAGCGCTAGTGCATTCAGCGAACGCGAAATCGGCAGGGCTTCAATCACAGCAGTCCGGACCCATGCATCCCCATCGTTGAGAAACCAGTCCAGAAGGTCCTCGACCGGCATACCGGAATCCTTGGCGAGAGCTTCTGCCGCCACGCGTCGGACAATCGGGTCATCGAGAGCCTTCCAGAGCGAAGCCCTCTCCCGCCAGCCAGTATCCAGCTTCATCACCAGTTCGCCGGCGACGAGGCGGTTGAACGCCTCCCACGTGCGAATTCTCTCATCGACTCCTCTGACCACAAACTGAACCAATGGACATGATGAAAGCGCTTCGGCTGCGACCTGTGCGATCCATCGAGTGCTGCCCAACAACCGAACAGCGATATCGAGAGAGGACTCTCGGTCAACGAAACGCTCCCACCCCTGAAGACGGCGCTTCTTAGCACCACAAAAAAGAAGGCTTTCGGAATCGTGAGACTCTGCCTCCATAGCTAATGCAACTTCGGCTTCGGCCGCGACGGCGGGCCCTTCAAATCCGGCGAGGGTAGCGCACATGTGTACGAGAGCTCGTAGGTCCTCGCCGGCCGTACGCAGCGCAAGTTCAAGCTCCCCGACCGTCGTTTCTGAGTATCCCAGCGTGGCGATCAGATCGGCGATGTTGTCGAGCCGGCGGGCCTCAACGCCATTCAAGCTTCGTTTCTCGGCGAGGCCAATAAAGATCCGAAGGAATTCGCGCCACGCTTTGCGGTGCTCCTCATCCCGTGCCGTCCAGTCGTACATCAGGTAAGGCAGAGGCTCGCGTATAAGATCAAAGCGCTTGATGCGCCCTAGCGCACTACTCACTGTCTGATGGAGGTGCAGATTTCCTTGCTTACCTGCCTCTGCAAATGCCGGCGCCAGATCCGGTCGCGCGGGAAGCATGCTGGTGGCCATTCGCGAAACCAGCTCCTGGACTTCGCGGGTGGACCGCCATCCTAATCCGCCTGCTCCTCGCCGACCTGCCCGCATTTCGCTGCAAGCGTCCGCTAGAACTTGCGCAGGTTCAGGTATTGGTTCATTGCTGTGAAGTGCGGCGCCGGCACACACAAGGCGGTATCTCTGTTCTCCGAGAGTCGCGGCAAGGGCTTCTAGACAATGCATCTTCGTCTGGAACGAAACTGGGAGCCGAGCCACACTGTTCGCCACACTCCAGGCGCGATCGCGGCCAACGCTCTGCTCGGTGAGGGCGACCGCTAGCGATTCGGCGGCTTCTGCGGAGACACTAGCTCCATCTAGCAGGCACTGGGAAGCCAAGCCCTGCCTTTCGAGACTGCCACTTGAGACTGCGCTGCGGACGACGATCTCGCAGACGGCGGGGGACAAAAGGGCGGCCAGTGTTACTGCTTCGGATACCGTCGCTTCCAATGCCAGTTCCGAAAGAAGTTTGTACTGCCGGTTCGGATCAAGCTCGATTATGTAACGGGCTGCGCCGGTTTCCGATAGTAGGGATATTCTGGGCCGCACGACTGGCTCGGGCCCGGAACTAACAAACGCGCCACTCTCATCCCAGAAGTGAAGTACGTCCTGCGCTGTGCTATCTGCGAAACCGGGAGCAAGTCCCCATGTATCAGCGAGCCATCCAGACAATGCTGTAATCAGGACCTGTTGTACTGCCCCACCAGTGCGCAACAGGAGAAATCCAAGCTGAGAGAATGACCCACGAAGTGCTGAGACTGCTGCCGTGGATTGCAGGGCTCCGAGTTGGATTTCCCCGTGTCGCCTCTGGCTGATTTCCCAACGATCGAGAATGCTGTCTATGACGGCGGTAAGAACCTCGGCTCGATTTCCAGGCAGACTGTCCCGGCTAGGTTCCCCAGCCAGAACCGCCAACAGCACCGGTACGAGTGGGGTTTCTTTAAGCCTATCATCGCGCTCAATTGCGTCGATGACCCATGCGGCTCGGCGGTCTTCCCAAGCTTTCGCGTCGACGAGTTCTGTGGAATTGTGGGCGGCGGCGGTGGCGATGATGCGTCTGATCGTGTATTCGATATTTCTGGCAGGTGTCAGCGTTACTTCTCGAAATTGTAACGTCTTCCCAGCCGAGTACGCGCTGTCGCGTGTGGTAATAATAATGTCCACGCCTGGGTGGACTGCCGCTAGCAGTTCGTCAACTTTGGCGGTTGCTGCAAACCTGCGCTCTCTCGTTTCATCAAGTCCGTCCAGAAGTAGCGCTAAATCTCCTGACTCAGCCCGACTGCGGAGTTCGAGTTCAAACAGCGATCGGTCGGCAACAGGCACCTCGCGCACGGCAAGCGTACAGAGCGCATCGAGCGGGGAGAGACTCCGCAACTCTCTCCACCAGTCGTCCATTTTCACTACGACGGGAAGAATGCCCTCTTCGTTCTTCGCGAGTTCCCCGGCCAAATGTGAGAGATCCGTCGTTTTGCCGCCGCCGGGTAGGCCTAGGCTAGCAGTAGAACCCGCCCGAACCGCTGAAAAGCTCGCATGAGAGGCCACCCGCTAGAGTCTCTATCACCCACGGCAACATGTGGATCGAGCTTGTTCGGGTCGTGCTCGAATAAGGGAAGTGGTGCACCGATTCCACGGAGGTCCATTCTGGTGGCACGGTCGATGAGAAGCTCCCGATAGCGGCGCAAAACCTGCCTTGTCGCCTCGGCGCGGGCGGCTGGAGTGCCGCCGGCGTCGGATCTGAATTGAATACCGCGCTTGTGTAGGCGATGACTCCATTCCAGAATTGGCAGCCCCAGCCTGTTCCTGGCGAGCTCTCTAGCTATCTCCTTGAGTTCCTTCCACGCATCCTCCGCCGTTTCCGGCCTAGCCAAAACGCCGCCCCTCATTAAGGTGATGCCTTCTAGCGCCAGGTCACTCTGAAATGGGGTCACTAGCGCGACTCTGTGCAACCGCTCTTTGTCGGCGAAGTGTAAGGCGGTGGCGTGAGCGCCAATAATGCGAAGCTTCTCGGCTTCCTTTGACGTGGGCAAACCGGCAATGGCCGACTTTGCGCGTATAAGCGCAACTGAAAGGGCACGGACAGGAGCAGTCGAGCGCTTCACCGCGAGCAAAACACGGTCTCGTTCGGAAGAAAGCTCGCTGTTCTCAACGGCTTTGCACCACTGCGCCACCACAGAACGAAGTGTCGGATCGGCTTCGCCAACGTGGACGCTCAGCTTGCATTGCACAAATATTCGAGCGCCGTCCCTAAGCACAATCTCGATGTCATCAACCGAGTTGTCTGTCTCGAAACTGACGCACACGGGAATTGCGGGCGAGAAATCAAGGCACGATAGAGAATGGCCAGCCAGACCTAACGAGACAGCCCAAGCCGCGACCGAAGCTCGGAAATCGGCGCCGTCCTCGTTAGACGAGCCGCCGATAGCTCCGGAACTCGCGACCACAGGTGAGGTGGTCCGAGGTGTTTTCGATGGCACTTGAATTTAGTCTACATCGGTTGTGTGATAGGTCCGGTGAGCCCACCTCGATGATTCCGGGCCAATTTCCGCCGGTCAGACAGAGATGTGTGCCGCCCTGGCGCGGTCTTAGTCTCAACAAAGAATTGCAGCTTGTCGAAAGCGGGTCTAGCCTTTCGTTCAAGGATCATGTACTAGGAAACGGTTTACTTGGATGACAGCCGCCGTTGCGGACTTGAGCCTTCACGAGCTCAACGGTATTTCTAGACGTTGGGCCGGATTAGTCCCACGAGTCGGCTTCGGCCTAGCTTATGTCCGTCCCAACCTTGGACACCGAAAACTCCGTCCGGATTGAAAATGCAGGTTTTCGCTCCGTTCGAGAGCAAAGTGGTCTTGTCTTGTCTCGTCTAGAATGTCGCACAGCAAATACTCCAACGCGACCTGCCACCGATTGATTGTAGCGGTTCCCTCAATCCAGCATTCGGTTAAATTAACTGCCAACGAACTGTGCCCATTTTTGTACCCACCCCCTGCATGGAAGCCTTGCTCGCGGTTGCGCGCGCCCTGGTGGTAGGCGATCATAAATCGCTGAAAAACAAGTAACCGATAGCAATGGATCACAATGGATGTGCCCCTGGCTAAGTTATTGATTCTTCTTGCGTTCGTTGTTCGGGACCAGGAGGTCGGTGGTTCGAATCCACTCGCCCCGACCAAATTTTTCAATCACATACGAAACAAACGCGGACCTCAAGAGCCGCTTTGTGACGTAGATTGTGACGTAACCCTTCGAATTTTCTCCATTGAGCTTCTCGACTTTGGGCTTTGCCTCAACGATTGGAATCTCCATCAGCCCACTTTCCAGCTTGCCCAAGACATCACGCTTTGCAGCCATACGGACGTGACTGTAATGCTCCATCATTGCCCGATCCAGGTGTCCAGCCACAGCCATGATCGTTGCGTCAGGAGCGCCTGCTTCCGACATCTCTGTGATCGCCTGATGCCGGAGGTCGTGAGAACGGAAGCCCTGGAACGGCTCTGACGCTCGCTTGCGAGCTTCCTCAACGTCCCTTCCTGCCTCCTTCGCAAGCTTTGCGGCCTCATTACCAGCCCGCTTGGCCGCTTCCTTCACCAGAGATCTCCATGCCGTTCTCCAACTCTTTTGGGGCTTCGTCGGATCAATACGTTCGTTTTCGCAAGCCGGAAAAACAAAGTGCTCGGGACTCGTTGCATTGTGGGCTTGTGCCCGTTCCCATACCCACACACCCGTAAGTTTCACTGCCGAGGCACTTCCGATACAGACCTAACGACATCTGGGGCATGTCGACGGGCGCATATCAGCGGTTCGGCATTTCGCGGCATCGTGGAATCGTTTCCGCGTGATGCGTTAGAGTGGAACACGATGAGAATCGGGATTTTCTTGCTAACGCTCAGTGGCTGCCTGTATGCAGCGGATCGCGCGCCCATGGAGGCGAACTTCCGAGATTCTGCCACCTACCGCTGGCTCAACAAGAAGGTGCTCGATAGCCGTCTGCTCGACGACATGCACAGCCTAGACCACTGGACTGCCATCACCAACGGCCCTGTCGGTCTGGTTGATGCTCGCCAGCCCTATCAAGTCCCTCGAGCGAGTCTGTCTTCCACCGAAATCACACTTAGCCGTGAGAACTCGCGTGATGGGAACCAATCGCTGCGCATGCGCACACCCACGAGGCTCAATGTTCCCGGTCCGAAAAGTGGGCGCGGTTGGGGCGAGGCCGGCGTCGTCCGGCACTTTGATGGCGAGGACTGGCGCAACTTCAACCGCATTTCGCTGTGGATCCGGCCGGACTGGGACGGCGCGTACGTGACCGCGCTTGAGGCCATTCGGATTCACAATAACGGCGTCGAAAAACTCCCAGCGCCTTTCGGGCAGGAGGGCGAGCACACCGTTGTACTGCGGAATCACGAATGGAACCACGTGGTCTGGGAGATGGGCAACGTGGCGCGCGACAAGGTGACGAGCCTTGAAATCCTTTATGAGATGGATGGCAACGAACCGGAAGCTGCGGATACCGCGACTTTCTATTTCAGCCGCCTCGAACTGGAACGCGTGGAACCCGACTATATCGAAGGCTGGGGAGTATGGCCCGGACGCATCTCCTTCAGCCACACTGGCTACCAGACCGGCGCGGCCAAAAGCGCGATTGCCGGCGGGCTGAACGCGCGCGATTTCCGGCTAATCGACCAGGCAACCGGAGAGACGATGCTCTCGAAACCGATTCAGACAGTCAAGACTCACATCGGCACATTCCAGGTAATGGACTTCTCAGAATTTCGGCGGTCCGGAGCCTACGTGCTGGAGGCTGGCGGGAATACGACGCGTCCATTCCGCATCGATCCCGATGTGTGGCGCGAGACCATTTGGAAGGCGTTGAACTTCTTCTACGCCGAACGCTGCGGGATGGCGATTCCCGGGGTACATGGCGTATGCCACCGCGATTGGACCGCCGTGCATGGCGATAAACGCATTGTGGTCAACGGCGGCTGGCACGATGCGGGCGACCTTACCCAGGGCCTCCAGGGCACTGCCGAGATCACCTACGCACTGCTCAGCCTGGCCGAGCGGTTACGCACCCGGGGCGAGGATCGCCAGTTGTATGAGCGTCTCATGGAAGAAGGCCGGTGGGGCCTTGACTGGGTTCTGAAGACCAGTTTCGGTGACGGCTATCGGGGCTCCGGGGGTGTGAACGGACGCCGTACCAACGGCATTATCGGCGACTTCGACGATATCAGCACGACGGCGACGAATTCACCGTTGTCCCACTTCCTGGCCGCCACTACCGAGGCACTGGCTGCCCGCGTACTCAAGGACGATGATCCCCGTTTGGCGGCTTACGCCCTGAAAATGGCCCAAGAAGACTGGCAGTTTGGAGTGGAGGGCTTGGCAGCGGCCGGCGCTCCCGCGTCCCAGGACCGCTACCGGGTTACGTTCGATTCGGCCAACGTGGTGTACGAGGCGCCGGCGCAGGGCGTACTGGCGTCCGTGGAATTGTTCCGCTCGACTGCAGACCGGAAATATATGGACAAGGCGGCGGAACTGGCACGGGTTATGCTCGATTCACAAGAGCGCAAGCGGCCTAACTGGACAACTCCGCTAACTGGCTTTTTCTACACCAGCCCCGCGAAGGACAATGTGCTGCACTACTGCCACAACAGCCGCGAACAGATTCCGGTTCTCGCCCTGGCTCAAATGTGCGACGCGTTTCCAGAGCACCCCGACTGGATGAAATGGTATTCCGCCGTCGTACTTTTCTCGCAGTACGTGCAAGCCACCGCGCAGTATACCGAACCCTATGGCATGCTGACCTCGTCCATCTATCGCGACGACGAATACCCGCTGGTGCCCGAGACCCGGCGGGAATCTTTCCGCAAACAGGTGCTCAACGGAGTGCCTTTAGGAGCCGGACATTACCTGCGGCTGTTCCCAGTGTGGATGGATTACCGCGGAAACAACGGTACGGTCCTTTCGCGGACGCAAGCGCTGGCCAAGGCCGCTCATCTGCGTGGGGATCTTAACCTGGAGCAGCTTGCGCAGCAGCAGCTCGAGTGGGTGATCGGCAGAAATCCGTTTTCCGAGAGCACCATGTGGGGGGAGGGCTACGACTTTCCACCGCTGTACACTCCTATGTCCGGCGACATCGTGGGTGGCATTCCGGTGGGTATACAGACCCGCGGCGAGAGCGATGTTCCTTATTGGCCGGTGCAAAGCACCTGGACCTATAAGGAGATCTGGCAGAATCCCGTCGCCCGTTGGATATACCTGATGCGAGACTTGGCGGGTCCGGCGCTAGTGGAGGGCCAGGCAGACGGTGCCGTGGAATTCAAGGAACCCATCTCCGGCCAAGTGGTCGAAGTGAAGCCGGATTCGGCAACAGGACACTTTCGCGTCATGTTGCCGGAAGGAAAGTACGCGGTTCGAAGTAAGGGCGAGGAGCAAACGCGAACCTTCTTGCCGGGCGCCACGTACAGCCTGGATCTACGCAGCGGCCACGTGCTCGATTTTCAGGTGTCCCGGGAAAGCTCGGGCTCATCCGACGTCACCATCAAGCTGACCGCACGAGGCGGCGGGCATCGTTTCCTCCTGCGCTCCGACAATCTGATTCTGAGCAGCGATGCGAAGGAACTGGTGGTGCAGCCCGGAAGCGCGGGAACGCTGGAGTGGCGCGGGAAGATCACTGATCCGGATGTGCCTTGGGTGGCCGTGATAGTGCCGGACGGCGACCTCGCGGCCAGGAAGGAAATCACAGGCGCGGCCTGGGAACGTTGAGGAGCTGCCACTCCGAGGTCGCCGGAATCCCACTGATCTTACGGCCTGACGGCTCTCTGGCCGCGATTCACGAAGTAGAGGAACTTCACCGGACGGTCTCCGAAATTGATATTGGAGTGCACCATGGTCCCGTCGGGCCGCGCCATGTACGCGGTCCCTGGGTGCTGCATGCGAAGTTCCGTCCCCAGCATGGCAAGGCTGTCGCCCTCCAAGGCCAGCCAAATTTCCTCGTGACCCGGCGCATGCGGGTGCGGCTCGCCCAGGCTCAACGGCGGCAGTTCCACCGTGATCACATTGGCGAGCGTTCCCAGTCCGTCGCGCGACGAGAACAGTTCTCTGACGACATGTGACCAATGGCCGGAGGCACCCGGAACAATATACGGATCCGGACTTGCGGCGCCTGCCTTCTCCTGAACTCCAATCGACGTCGCGTAATGGGCGACCGTGCTAGGAGTGCGAACGTGAGCCGCCCTCTCGTCTACGACGAGCATCTTGTCGGTGGGCTTGAACTCCGGGGGAGTGGGTTCGTTGATGATGTACATGTGGAGGGGCTCATCTCCAGTGTTTTGCATCACGAATTCGAGGTTGGCGGGCACGAACACGGCGACGTCTTTGTGAATCTCGGTGGCTACTCCTTGAGCCGAAACTTTCCCAATGCCCGAAATGATGTAGTAAACCTCCTGCTGGCCAGTGAGCCGCGAAGCTGTAGTGGAAGCATGCGTGGCGAGGGTCGCGTACGAGAGACTATTCGCATACTGAAGGAAAGCGGACCTGAAGGGAGGGGCGAAGTTATCGCCTTTGGTGAGAATATCGCGCACAACCAGCGAGCCGTGAATATTACGCGGCATGGACTCATGCCAATCGCCGAAAAATGAATCGATTCTTCTGGCCTCCGGGTCTCTCTCCGGCGCATAGCGAATCAACGATGGGCTCGGATACGAGTTTATGCCGTTGACGGCGTTGCCTGTTTGACTGGGCGCCGTGGCTGTCTGCGGAAACGCCAGCGGGGAAAGAGTGACAACCGCAAACTCAATCGTCAGGATAGCGCGCATTGTCTGAGACACTGAATTTCTCCTTTCTCTCTACTTCCTCGGCTCGTGCGGATGGTAGCGCGCGAAATAGAGGAACTTCACCTGATCCTCTTCGGAGTAATTGATGTTGGTATGGGGAGCCAGATTGTCCGGAGGATGCAGATAGGCAACTCCAGGGCCCTGCCGGCGGAGAAACGGGCCCACCAATGCGAGACTGGTTCCCTCCAGCCCCGCCCACACCTCTTCTATATCGTCGTGGTTGGTCGCGTGCGGCTTGCCCATGGTCAGAGGGTCGAGCGTCACAGTCAGAACACTCTGCAAAGTGCCGAGCCCATCGTCGGTCACGAAGAGGGTTTTTACGATGTGCGACCACATTCCGTCGCTGGATGTGATAGGAAGAGTGTTCTCATCCCGAACCAACATGTTGGGGTTGGGCCGAAAACCCGGCGGGATCGGTTCGCTGATGAGGTACATCACAAGCGGCTGCTGCCCGGTGTTTTTGAGCGTGAAGCTGAGATTGGCCGGCATCAGGATGGCAACGTTCGGGACAATCTTGGCTGTCTCTCCCGCGGCCTCCATGGTTCCTTGGCCCGACCGGAAATAGAAGATCTCCTGCTTTCCATCCAGACGAGTGGACGCTGTCGATGCCTGAGGCGCGAGTGTGGCACTCGAAAAAGAATTGATATAGCGCAGAACGGCACCTTTCTCGGTGGGCTTCAGCGCATCGCCGCGAGTAAAAATATTACGCTCTTCGAGCGTACCGTGTGTGACTACCGGAGCGGATGCGCGTCCATCGTTGAAATACATGTCGATATATGCGTTGCTTCCCACATCTTCCGCGAAGACGATGGACGAAAATACGCCCAACACGACTAATGCGGAAGCAATGATCCTGCGCACCATAGAACCTCCTTGCAGATCCATTAATTCAGCGGCACAAATCTGACGCACACGGGCGTACCGATTCGCAGAACTGTGCGCGTCGGCGTAATTCGTCCAGTGCCGTCTTCAATGCGGAAAATAACAACGTCGTCCGATGCCTGATTCGCGGCGAACAAGTACGAACCGGTCGGATCGATGGCGAAATGACGCGGCATCAGGCCGCGCGTCGACACCTGCTGGATGGGCGTCAGCGTGCCCTGGACAGGATTCAGCGCGAATACGCTAATCGTGTCCGGTCCGCGATTGGATTCGTAAATATATTTGCCGTTCGGATGTAGCTGCACCTCGGCGCTGTGAAACGAGTTCAGCACCTCAGCGTTCTTGTCATCGTTGAGGTCTGCCGGAATCGTACCGGTTGCCTGAATCTCGGTCAGCCGGCCCCGCGTGGAATCCCAGGCAAAGGCTGTCAAGATGCCGCTCATTTCACTGATGAGATAGCCGAACTTGCCGTTCGGGGCGAAAACGAAGTGGCGTGGACCAGCACCCGGGGGCTTGACTTCAACGAATGGCGGGTCGTTGGGTGTCAAGCTTCCGGTTGCGGGATCGAAACGGTAGATCATTAACTTGTCGGTCCCAAGGTCTGCCGCCACAGCGAGCCGGCCATCCGGCGAAACGTCAAACGAGTGGGCGTGAGGGCCCGCCTGGTAATGGGGATCCACGCCATGACCGGTGTGCTGGACTAGAGCGGCCTGCGCGCCCAACGCCCCATCGTCCCTCACATGCAGCACCGTGACGGTGCCGCCCCCGAAGCTAGCTGCGAGCAGATATTTGCCCGAAGGATCGAGTGAGATATAACACGTTGAAGTGCCGCCGGAAGGCACGGTATTCAGCAAGGTCAGGTAACCAGTCGCCGGGTCGATGGCATAGGCACTGATGAAAGATCCTTTGTCATTGTACGGACCCACCGAGAGTGGATCTTCGCTCACCGAGTACAGATACCGGTGGTTCGGGTGGACTGCTAAGAAAGACGGGTTTCGGATCTCCGCCGCCAATTGGGGTTCACTCGCCTCGCCGGTGGCGCTCTGAAATCGGCTGACGTAGATACCTTTGCTTTGGCTTTGTCCAACGGGCGCGCCCCGCCTGGTGTACTTGAACCCGGTGTACGTTCCGAAGTAAACGAGGGACTCCCCCTTCGGCTCCGGTGGAGATGAGAAGCCGGTCAGAACTGCGAGTCCAGCCGCAAACACGAACCGGAAGACTCGTTGACTGCAACGTGATGCTACGTTTCTCGTCACAATCCAGGCATCGGACTCAGCCGACAGCCTTAAAATCGAAGCGAGCTTCATTCAGGGGCTGGCCGACCAGTTCGATTCTCTTCAAATCACGCGTTCCCAGGCCAACATCCTCTGCCAGCCGGAGCATGTTGTCGGACGTCTCGAATGGATGTGTACCGCGGTCCGCCATAGGATCGAAACCCATCAAGGCCATGCAAACGGCGTCGGTGTTTACCGGATTGGTTCCGGCGACGAGCAGGCCTGGATGTACTGGGGTCAACCGGCCCCGCGCCCAGGGGCCCTCGCCTCCTGCCATCGTTTTGATCCCGTCCACGATTGCCAGATCGATCGGACGAGAGCTCACCAAATCGACCACCGCCCGCGGCACACGGTACCCGGCCTTCCTCGGTGATGACGGATCTTTCTCGGAGGGTGCGCTCTTGGAGGGCTGCCGGTTGCCCGAGTGAATCAGACTGCGGCCACCCCTTGGGTTTTCGTTGGGCTCGTCGACGCCAGCGTTGGCTCCATAGATCGAGCAGGGAGTTATCCCAAAACAGTTCTTCATCGACAGCGTGATGCCGGTGTTCTCGTGTTCTTTCATCTTTGTCAAACTCACAAAGACGTCGCAGTCGGCGTAGGAGTGGTTGAGATCGTAAGCAGGATACAAGTATCCCCCGAACGGAACCGTGAATCGGGAATACTGATTCCCCTGCCCAAGGTAGTTGGTGTTCTCAAACTCTACGTTGGGCGCGGCATTCAGAATATCGCGCGGGACCCAATTGGCCTGCAGCATGGTTTCTTCCAAGCCATCAGCGGAGGACCATGGACTCTCCAGCACGCGTATCCGCCTGGAGCCTGCTTTCGCCATCAGATATGTCGCAGCGGCAATCACGTTCGGGTTGGCGTAATGGGTGTCCCCTAACGGCAGATGCCCCAGCCGGTAACTCGGGGCGCCGGTGAGATTGATTTTCACTGCGACAGTTTTCCCTTTGACGATCCGCCCCAGACCGCCGATCTGGTCGAAGATTTTTTCCAGTGCCGGCAACAGCTCATCGGCGGCGTAGCCCATGCATTTCCCAACCGCGACGGGTGACGCAGGAGCTGTCGCGGCGTGGACAGCAGCCGGCGCGGCGACGGAAATGCCGGCGATGCCCGAGACCGTCTTGATCAACCACTCCCTGCGACTGCAATTCGCTTGCATGGCCGTCTCCTGTTGTTACAAATACACCAGAATGTGACCCGCTGTCCCCATCATAAATCGAGCTCAATTGCGGCGTACGGAGACACTGCCGGAAAATGGAGTTCCACGGCGTCTGTCAGCGGTTCCATCTCAACCTCACGTGGAGACGGCTGCTGCAAAGTCCGGATCCGAGCTGATCGATACCGGCCAGCCACGCTTACTGTGATCTCATCGCCCATTCCACCGTGTTGCAGATTACCACGGTCCACATAGAAAAGCATTTGCACAAGGGCTTGTCGCCGATCGGGCGTCATCGTGAAGAAAGATCCGACAGCGCCTCCATTCCAGAAGCGCAAGAGATCGTACTGATGGCTGACCAGCACCACTGAGTCGTTGGCCAACAGATATGCGTCAACGAGATTCGCCTTCGCCACCGCCACTCTCCCCGTGCCGTGCATGCGCAAGTCATACCGAGGATGTTCGGCCTTCCTGGCGGAACTGCCGGGAAGAATTGGGCCCCACTGGGGACCGGCAATCACCAGCCCGCCGCCTTCGACAAAAGCCAGGATTTGCTTAAACAGACCCGGCGCAGGCAAGCCCTCGTCAGGACAAATCACAGCTTTAAGACCTCTCAACGTCGATGCCGAGAGCGCCGCTAGGGGAATGATGCGGTACTGCTCGTTGGTTCGATCGAGCAAGTCAAGTAGCTCGCGGCTGAGGGGCTCGTTCTTTCCGGAATAGTCCGAAATGACTCCGATCACGGCTTCGGGAACGTAGTCTGACCAGCTTTTCTGGGCGGCGAAGAAATCCGCTGCCCGATTCACCTGAGTCCATGTTTCAAGTGCGCGCGGCTCCTGAGCCGCGATCGCCGGCGCAAGCTGAGCGTCGAGCGAAATGATCCAGCGGCCGCCGCGGGCCGCCGCGTCAGCGAAGGCCATTACGTAGGACTTAGGAGATGAACGCGACTGCTTCGGCCCGGCGTCTACCCAAATCGCCGATCGTGGCTGAAGAGCGGCGGCCAGACGCACCACCCAGCCATTCGAGTCCACCCACGGAGCAGCCGTAGGGCCGGCTGTAACCGCGCCGTTCTTGGCCACTTCCACGCCGGGCCACTCGCCTTTAGTGATGACAACTCCAGCAGGCGGGGAGCCCGGTTCACCGACGTTGATGCCTTTCTTCAGCGCCTCTGCGACAACCGACTCGAGCGCGGTCTCTCTCTGAACCAGCAAGTAGTTGATGCTTGTGCCCTGTAGTAGCGCGAGAGCGGATGGGTCCACCCATCCAGCCGGCCACTGCATCGGAGTCCATTGTGGATGCATCAGGAGTTAACCTCGAGCCGACACTAGGCGGCTCGGCAGCGTTTCCAGTTCTGAACGCCGCATACGCGCCCAGTCTGCTGCTCATCTTACCTCTGCCAGAGGAGCCTCGCGGAGACTGCCCGATCACAGTGGCTTCGCGCTCGTCACCTCGTCAAACTTGCGATTCTGTCCGGTACGTCCGCATGCGCCCGCTTTTCAAAATGCAAAAGGGGGTAATGCATTAGAAAGCCCCACCGAGAGAGCTTTGGCCCGTGCGAGATACCAACGGCCAAGGCCGCTGCCGGCCGTATTGCTTGCCAGTCGCCGTCACTCCAAGTTCCAGTAAGGCTGCCCGGCGACGACGCTGTGTTTTCTGCCGCCAGAAGGCCGCCCGCAATCGCATGGCGTTGGAGAACACAAGCTTTTCATGTTTGCGATGTGCATACATCCCCAACGACAGCGTCATTGATCTATGACGGCTCCTGATTTGCCCTTAGGTTTCGATTTTCTTTCGGAGTGACGAAGTCGGGTCTTTCGGTTTTCAATTTTCCGAGCCGTTGGTGAAACTCATCTACCGGTCACCCGGTGTTCTGTTATCTGCTTTACACCGGTGGCCGAATCGAGCTGTACGTACCGGCTCCGATGTGCTGGTAGCTCCTGGTGGTAATCCGATGCGTTGCACCGTTCTTTTCCAGTGCTTCCAGTTCTCGTGATTGTCGAGGATCATGCGTGCAGCCAGGCGCTTCTGGAAGGCGCAATCGTAGATCAGGTCCATGACGTCACTCCCTTCGGGCCTTGGGGCGAGACCGAATTTGTCAACGAAGGAACGAAACGTCTTCACCCTAAACTGGAGACACCCGTAGTAGTACCGGCCATCAAGGTCCTGATGAACGATCCGAGCCCTGTTGCCGGATTCCGCCAACGACAGCGCATCAAGCCACGTTTCCAAGGTCCGTTTTTGACGGATGCTTGGGGAGGCTGCAACGGATACATGGGCCTCGTCATTAGCGCCGGGGGCACAGCCATCGTCTCCATTCACTTGCGAACATGTTGTCGAGATAACAATGATGACCGCAGCCACAAAGCTGGAGCGCATTCGAGCAAGGCTCTTGGAAGTTTGATGTGTCCTGCTTTCCACTGGTGAGGCGATTATGGGCTACGAAAGCTGCGAGCTCAATATGTGTTTGGTTATCGGGGCACTGCTAACGGAAGTGGCTCACTTGTTAGCCATGACATTGACACACAGTTGCCGTTCTAGCAATTGGCGCACCGAAGCGTCCGGGTCGTGGCAACAATCGACGATGATGCGACATGCTGCGGAGGCTGTCGGCCGGGAGCATCGAGGTCGCCAGCATGAAAATCACCGTCGGCTTTGCCGAGGATGGGAGTCGGACTATCCCGCATGCGCCATACCTGTGCAGCACCTATTTGTTTTTGAGCGTTTGCGGATCGGAGACCAATGATGTTTGACTAAGAAGGCGCATGTCTGGCTGCCAAGCATCAGCGCTTCCACCTGCATCTCAGGTTTGGGCACTCGGGATGGCCACGCTGCCATACTGTTGCAATCAGTTCCGCAATCTGCTGCGAAATACGGGGAGAAGTACAATGCCGGCAGGGATGCCAAGCGCGAGTATATGCCGCGTCATTTTTCGCGTAGAAAACTTTTAGCCAACATCGCGGCGGTTGCGCTTCCCGGAATCTCGCGAGCGGCATCGAGACCATATGCAGAAGGCGTCGTATTCGACGAGATACCGCCCGAAAGGAGTGGTGTCTACTGGGTTCATAGAAATGCTCTTTCGGCCGAGCATCACCCCCCGGAAACGCTGGGCCCTGGCTGCGCTTTCCTGGATTATGACAACGACGGCTGGATGGACATCTACCTCGTCAATAGCGGGCCATGTGATTTCTACAGGCCCCCAAAGCCGTTGCGCAACGCGCTCTACAAGAACAATCGCGACGGAACCTTTACCGACGTCACCGAGAAATCCGGCTTAATCGGCGGAACAACCTTCGGCATGGGAGTAGCCGCGGGCGATTACGATAACGACGGCTACCCCGATCTCTTGGTCACCGGCTACGGCCGGTCCATCCTCTACCACAACAACGGTGACGGCACATTCACCGACGTCACGGAGAAAGCCCGTCTGTCCCTCCCCGGCTGGACCACGAGCGCCGTGTGGTTCGATTACGACAACGATGGCCGCCTCGATCTCTACGTCTGCAACTACATTGACTACACGAACAAGATCCCGTGTCCCGATAGTCTCGGCCGGCGCCACTACTGCACGCCCAATCTGTATAAGCCCACGCACGGGTTGCTCTACCACAACAACGGCGACGGCACATTCAGCGACGTCGCTCTGGGCACGGCAATTGACCGCGCCATGGGCAAAGGCTTGGGAGTGGTCGCCACCGACGTCAATAATGACGGGCGCATGGACCTGTTCGTCGCCAACGATACCGTGGAAAATTTCCTGTTCATCAACCGCGGAAACAACCGCTGGCAGGAGATCGGTGTCATTGCCGGCGTCGGTTTTGGCGAGAATGGGCAGACGCGCTCGGGCATGGGCGTCGACGCCGCGGACATCAATGCCGATGGCTGGGAAGATCTCTTCGTCAGCAACATCAACTATGAGATGTTCTCGCTTTACACCAACAACAAGAACGAAACCTTCTTCGACGCCGCGCACAAATACGGCATCGCCGAGCCCACGCGCATGCTGAGCGGCTGGGGCTTGAAGTTGTTTGACTACGACAATGACGGCGCTATAGACCTCATCCTGTCCAACGGCCATCCCGACGACATGGTGGAGTCGTACTACGAGAATGTGAAATACAAAGAGCAGTTGCTCCTGTTCCATCAGGAGCGTGGCCTGCTGCGCAATGTGAGCGCCGAGGCTGGCCCCGCTTTCCGCAAGCCGCTCGCCGCGCGCGGTCTCGCTGTCGGCGATTATGATAATGATGGCCTGACCGACGTGCTGGTGGCCACCAACGGCGGCGCTCCCGTTCTACTGCATAACCGCTGCTCAGCGGGCAATCACTGGCTAGGTCTCAAACTGGAAGGCGTGAACTGCAACCGCGACGCTGTGGGCGCCCGCATCACCTGGTCGGTCGGCGGCGTCACCCGGTCCCGGCTGAAAAACGGCGGCGGCAGTTATTTGTCCTCGCACGATCCCCGCGTCATCCTGGGGCTGGGCGCGAGCACGAAAATCGATTGGGTCGAGATCAAGTGGCCGCTGCCAAGCGGCAAGACGCAACGGCTTGTGGACCTGCCCACGGATCGCTATGTCACAATCATCGAGGGAAAATCAGAGTGATTTCTCTACGCCCTTTCCTGCTACTCCTCCTCGTCATTGGCGCGGGCGTGGATCGCATCGGTGTCGGGCTCGCCGACAAGATGCTGGTCAATCCTATGCTCTGTTCGAGCTGCTCAGGGCCTCGATCATGGTGATCCGCGGAAAAATCGGCGAGTGAGGCGGCGCTCTACTTCGGACCCGCTTCGCCAGCCTCCTCCGCCCGCCTCTCCTGCCGGGCCCGTTTCACCTTTTCGTCCGCTTCCTTTTGCAGCCCAAATTCCCGGCTGGCGTCTTCCTGCCGCCCGGAGCGCTGATACGCCGTTCCCAGATAAAAGTGAGCCGCCGGGTTGTCCGGCTGTAGCTTGGTCGCGGCCTGCAGCGGCGCCACCGCCTCTGCGACGCGTCCCCCTTCGATCAGCGTTCTGCCCAGCCCAATAAATGCGTCCGTAAATCCGTCATCGATCTTCGTTGCCCGTTCAAAATGCTGCGCCGCCACACTCGTCTGCTGGTCCTGCCGCGCCAGCTCGCCCAACACATATTCCGATGGCGCGCTTGCAGGATCCATCTTCAATTCTTCTTCGAATTCCCGCCGCGCCTCTTCTTTATTCGCGTCCCGGTTCGGCCCGGAAAGCAGCAGACGCCCGATGCGATAGTGAATTCCGCGAACTTTCGGTTCTTTCTTCAGCACCTCGCGGTATTCCGCAATCGCATCCTCTGCCTTGTCCTGCGCTTCCATCGCCTCGGCGTTCAACTCGTGCATCTGGTAGGAATCGCGCGCACTGCTTGCCAGTTCTTGCGAGGCGCGCAGCGAAAGATCAGAAAATAGCTGGACCGTGATATACAGCACCTCCGGATCGTGGGGAAATTGTTTTCTCAGAGAGCGAACCAGGTCCACGGCCATTTCCGCATCTTTCAATGTCATCGCGCACTGCACGCCGTCCACCCCCAGCCGCTTCTTGAGCTCCGGATCCGCAGCGTGCGCCAGGGCCGCCTTAACCATTGGCAGCGCTTCCCGGCATTTGCCTGATTCAGCCAGCACCGCGACCGAGGCCGGTGCCGGGCTCTTGCCGGCGGGCGCCTGTGCGGCAGCCATTCCGACCATCGCTAGCGCGCTCGCCGCGCGTAGCTCTCTCACGCATTCATTGTACGTTTGCGCAGGTGCAAGTGGCCAATGAGCTGCATTACTAGAGAATCACTGGCAAAAGAGGATCGATTTTCGCGCTGGTGGGTTTTACTCCCAAAACGTTGACGGAATCGGACGCAAAGAAACTGGCCACACTTTCAGAATGGTATCGCGGTAAATCTCGGCTTCGATTACCATCTCCCATGCATCGGGCGAACCGCTCTTGGCCCACTGCTCCTCCACGAGCTTCAGACCTTCGCGCGAAAGGAGTAATGACGTCATACTAGTCAAAGCTCGGCCCAACAAAAGCAGTGATCGAGTCCCCTCCGGCCGAGCAGGCAACAGAACGACAATCGCCGGAGAGATCCGCCGGTCTGCCGAATAGGCAGTTTCTTGAAACTCGGCCGGCTCGCCAGGCTTGGGGTTTCGGTTCCTGACCAGGTCGGGGGTAACCCTGGCGATGTAGAAATTCAACTTCTCCAGCATCCCATTGAGATAGACCGCGGTTCGGGGCATACCGAGGAAAACGGTGTTCTGAGCGGCAAAAGAACCGGCCCCGAACCTTCGCGACTCGATGAGTTCCACTTGCTGGCCGTTCTTCTCGAGGTATTGCAGCAACTTCACGCCTGCCGTAAGCTCAGGCGCCCCTATGTATGACTGGGATAATTCGGGAGGACCCAATCTTTTGGACAAGTCCCGGAGAATCGGGGACGTAGGCCACTTTGGAAAGTCCGAGATCTCCAAATCCCGCACATACAGTTTGTGGTCCGGCCAGAAAAAGTACATAGGGCTTGGCACCACGACCGTCGTGAACTTCCCTCCTGCGAGAAATGATCGCCAGAACCGTGGCAGCGGAGGTGGACTAGGCGGGATGGCAGCCCTAAGGCCGCGATTCTGGATAACAAGCGCGGTGCAAACGAACACCAGTCCGCTAACGACAGCGGCAAGGCCTACAATGTAGCGAAGTGGCAGCCGTTTGAATACGGAAACAAACGAGAGTTTGGGCCGCTTGTAGACCCACTGCAGCTCGTGGCGGCCGAGCGGAATCGACAGCCGAATCGGAAACGATGCATCGGACGAATCGCAGAATTCCCTGAGTTTCGTGCGTAGCCGTGCCACGTGCACCCGTACCGTGGAATCTGTCTTTGGATCGAAATCCGCAGAGCGTCCTAAAGCATCCACTGCCAGCGCATATTCGCTGACTCGCTCTTCTCGGTGATTCCAGAGGTAAAGGAGTAGCGCCCGCATCATCGGCGCCGTGCGAAAGGTTTCGCTGTCTGCCACCTGCTGGAGGAGATCATCGAGTTCCTGGCTTCGGCGCGGCGCCACTCGGCTGACTACTGCAGTCCTGGCCACCATTTGATTCGATCATTCTGCTACATGCATCTGGGATACGCAAGGGGGCACCCCCATAACTCATTGAAATCGCAACGCAACAGCCCAAGTTAACGTGACGTAACAGCCCGCAACATACTGATTGAGACTTGATTGTAAAGGGCAGATCTGCATAATCCGAAAACACACACACGTGTATGCTTTTTGGCTAAGGGGCTTGGTTAACCCGGGAAAACTATTCTGGTGAATTGGGGGAAAGGTGTCGACGTATGAGGACTCGAATGAGAATTTGGCTGTTCGCCTTTGTGTTGGTTTTTGGCGCTTCGCTGGCTTGGGCGCAATTGTATTCGGGGTCGGTTGTCGGCGTAGTTGCCGATCCTTCCGGCGCGGTAATTCCGGGTGCGAAGGTGACGTTGGTGGATCAGGACAAGGGCTATACCTTCAACGTCACCACCGACAGTACCGGGCGCTATTTCTTTCGTGGTGTCCCGCCCGGAAGCTACAAGGTCACCGTTGTCGCCCAGGGATTTCAAATTCAAACCCGCACCGGTATCGTCATGGAGGTGAATCAGAATACCTCGGTCGACCTCACCTTACAACTGGCCACCGGCGCGCAAACCGTCAATATCACGACTGAAGCGCCATTGCTCTCCACGCAGGATTCGGTCACATCCCAAGTGATCGACCGGAAACTCATCAATGACCTGCCCAACGTTGACCGCGACGTCATGAGTCTCGCCTATCTAACTCCCGGCGTTGTCGTCATCCAAAACGGCGGTCAATCGGCCGGCGGCAATTGGTTCGTTTCGAACGGAGGCCGCGAAGCGACGGCCGACGTAGTATCGGACGGGATCAGTCTCACGCAGTTCGACCAAAACAGTGGCGTGCAGGACTTGCAATTGGATCCCAATTTGGATTCGGTAGAGGAGTACAAGGTACAAACCTCGAACTTCAGCGCGGAATTTGGTTTTTCTGGCGCCACCATCGTGAACATGATCACGCGCTCGGGCACCAATGAATTCCATGGCAGCTTGCATGAGGCCTTCCGCAACAACGTACTGGACGCCAATGACTACTTCGATAATGCGGCTGGCAACTCGTTGCCCGGCCTTCACCGCAACCAATTCGGCGGCACGGTGGGCGGCCCTATCAAGAAAAACAAAACCTTCTTCTTCTTCGATTACGATGGCATCCGGCAAACCTCGCAGTCGACGCACACGGCGGCGGTGCCGACTCCGCTCGAGCGCCAGGGGAATTTCGGGGAGTTGTGCACCTATAACGGCGGCTCCTTCGACAAGAACGGCATGTGCTCTTCTCCGGCGGGTCAGCTTTGGGATCCCTACTCCGGCGTCTATAACGCCAACGCCGGCGGAGCCGTCCGCTCCGCTTACATCCCGTTCAATAACATGATCACATTTATGAGCGGAGGTAGTCCGGCATTGCAGGGCACTCCCTACGAGCCGGCCCCGCATGCAGGCAACCTCATTGATCCGGTGGCAAAACAGATGCTGAATTATTTTCCCATGCCCAATACCGGTGGCATCATTGGAACACCTAGCTACAACAACTTCTTCAATTGGATCAAATCGGGGGCCAACAGGACGAACAACGACCAGTTCGACATCAAGATCGATCATCGCTTCAGCGACAAGAGTCTCTTGTCCGCCAAGTATTCTCAGCAGAACAATTTGTTCACCCCCGAGAATTTTTACGGAAACATTGCTGATTCCAACTCCGGGCCAACACCAACGCGCGTTCATGCCCTGGCGCTCAATTGGACTTACACCTTCAGCCCTACCATACTGATGACCCTGTCTGCCGGCTTCGTCCGGGAATGGAATCTCCAGCCCGGCCCAAGCCAGTTCAAAAATCTGGATCCCTCCGCCTTGCTTGGCGAGCCAAAATACATGGATTTAGGCTCTCCGGCCTCGCTGCCCAGTATCAACATCGGAGATTCGTACGGTTCCAGCGTTGGCAACGGGCCTTACAGTTACTATCTGGCCGGGCAATCTACGGCTCAGATACAAGACACCTTCAGTTGGGTCAAGGGTGCGCATGAAATAAAATTCGGCGGGGAAGTGCGCCAGCATCTGGGCAACTTCGCCAACCCCGGACCAACCGGCGGGTCGTTCTCCTTCGACTACGGCACCACCTCCCAAGATCCTAATTTCGGCGATGGCGGCGACGCCATGGCGAGCGCCATGACCGGTTTCTCGGTAGATGGTGGCGGGACGTATGAAATCGCCAACTGGGTCAGCACCGAGAACTATCAGGCCGGCGGCTACATCCAGGACAACTGGAAAATTACAAAGAAGCTGACGCTGAACCTCGGCTTACGTTACGACATCACCCTGCCGCGGACCGAACGCTATAACCGCATGAACTGGGACGATCCGAGCATAGTCTCTCCGCTGCAGATACCCGGGCTGCCCACGCTACACGGCGGTGAGGTGTATGCCAGTCCCAATAACCGTACCAACTACGAGCCTGACTACACGAATTTCCAGCCACGATTCGGCCTGTCCTGGCAGCCGCTGAGCAAGACCGTGATTCGCGGCGGATATGGTATTTTCTACTCAACCTCCAAAGTCGGCGCGGCCGGACCGGGCGCCTGGGGGTATCAGGGATACGTGAAAGACACTCCCTGGATCACCACTTATCAGAACGATCACGCCACTCCGTTCGCCCCGCTGAGTAATCCGTGGCCCAACGGAGGGCCTAGCTTACCGCCCGGCAACACGTTGGGTGCGCTCAATGACTACGGCGGGTACACTGCCTGGGGTCCAATCAAGAGCTTGGCCTCCACTCCTTACGAGGAAACCTGGAGCCTCGGTTTCCAGCGTGAGCTCCCCTTCAACATGGTGGCCGAGGGCGACTACGTCGGTAAGGCGGGGCACCATCTGTATTTCGACGGCGCCGGAAATCTGGATTTTCTTGGACCTCAGATCGAGCATGACTCCGCCGGCCAGATCGCGCAGTTGCTCACCCTGGTGAAAAATCCCTTCTACGGGCATCTGACTGATCCGAACGCCCCATACAACACTCCCTTGATTCAGCAATCCAACCTCCTCGTGCCCTACCCTCAATTCGGTGGGTTCCCTGGCGATGCGCCGCCATGGGCCAACTCCATCTACAATGCGGCGCAGTTACGGGTCGAGAAACGGTTCTCTTCGGGGCTCGAATTCCTGGTGAACTATTCGTTTTCGAAATCCATTGATGATTCATCGGCTACCGATGGCAACATCGACTGGATCGGCCTTGCCGGGGGCCATCTCCAGGATCCCAACAACCTGAGGCTCGAACGCTCCGTGTCCAACTACAACGCCACCCATGTACTGAATATCAGCCATGTATACGAGCTGCCGATCGGCAAGGGAAAGATGATCGGCCACGATTGGAATCCGGTTGTCAATGCGATCGTTGGTGGCTGGCAGGTCAACGGGATCTGGACCTTCGCTAGCGGATTTCCGTTGACGGTCGGCCTTACGGGCAGCGGCAGCTTCAGTCTCCCGACTTATGCCGGTCAAGGGCCCGATCTGGTCGGCAGGCCCACGCGCAATACCGGTTCGGATTGGCTCACCCACTACTTCGCTAATCCCGATGTCTTTATTCGGCCTCCCCACTATACGGTCAGCGACGCACCCAGGACTTTGCCCTGGATCAACCGGCCCGGCCAGGAGAACGCCACCCTCTCCCTGTTCAAGAGTTTTCCCATCAATCGGATACGGGAGGGAGTGCGTGCCGAGTTTCGACTGGAAGCGCTGAATGCGTTCAACCACGTGCAGTTCAGCCCGCCCCACACGACTGTTGGATCCGGTCTCTTCGGCCAGATCAACAGCCAGGCCAACGTCCCGCGCCAGGTGCAGTTGACCTTGAAGGTGTACTTCTAAACGCCGGGCGAGCCGTTCATTACCCATGCGTGGGGCCATCAGGAATATGACTCGCTCGTAGACTTGATAAGACCCGACGCGACATTCCGGTGGGAGAGTCTCAGCGTTCCGACAGAGAACCCGATTGCCATGCCGGTGGGGTTACCAAAATCAATCCGAACACGGGTGCACGAACTCGATAATCGGATCCGGCAGGCGGACTGCGTCCTCATAATCACTGGAATGTACGTTGCTCATCGGCAATGGATCCAATCAGAAATCGAATCGGCGCTTGATTTCAAGAAGCCGATCGTGGGTGTCGCGCCGCGGGGTCAGGAGCGGATTCCGGAAGCTGCCCGATGGCTATCGAGAACGCTTGCGGTGAACTAGTCCGGTGGAACCGTGAGTCGGCAATCTCCGCGATTCGCCGCACTGAAATGCTCACCAACGTTCTGGTCATGGAGGCTGAAACAAAACGCTTTGGCTCTAAGCCATCCCGCCCACACGGCACGGAAATGGCACTTTGCGGCACTCGCTCAGCACGGTTCGAGAGGACATTCCTCTCGGATACCCATTCCCTTGCGTGGTTGCCAGGGCTATAATCCAGCCCATGAGACGTGTGGTTTGCGGTCTTTTGTTGTCTAGCGTCGGAGTGCTGCACGTTGCTGCTGGCCAGAACGAGCTCGCTGAGAGGCTGTCCACTTCAAAACCTCGCTTGACCCTGATGGCACTCCAGGACGCCGGGGCATCCCGCGCATCGCTAAGCCGGCCGCTTGACGGTACTTTTCGCTGGCCGAACGGCAAACGGGTCGCGGTGAGTCTGTCCTTCGATGACGCCCGCGCCAGCCAGATGGACGCCGGGCTGCCTCTGTTCGACCGCTACCACGCTAAGGTGACGTTTTACGTCAACCCGCCGAACTTGAGTAAACGTCTGGACGCGTGGAAGCAGGCGGCGGCAAAAGGCTACGAGATCGGCAATCACTCCATGACGCACCCCTGTACGGGCAACTTCTCCTGGGTAGGGAAGAACGCGCTGGAAGATTACACCATGGCCATGATGGAGCACGAACTGGATGAGGCCAACACCGAAACCCAGCGCCTACTGGGCGTGAAGCCGACAACGTTTGCCTATCCGTGCGGGGAGAAATTCATCGGCAGGGGTACCGGAACTCAGAGCTACGTGCCGCTGGTTGCCAAGAAGTTTCGAGCCGGCCGTGGTTTCCGCGACGAAGCGGCCAACAACCCCGCCTTCTGCGATCTGGCACAGGTACTCGCGCCGCAATCGGATGGGATGAGCTTTGAAGAAATGAAAAAAACGGTTCTCGCCGCCGCACAAGAAGGCGGCTGGCTGGTCTTTGCAGGCCACGAAATCGGGGAGGCCGGCTACCAGGTCACCGAAACTTCCGTACTCGAGCATTTTTTGCAATACGCCGGCGATCCCGCTAACGGAATCTGGCTCGATACCGTGGACACAGTCGCTCAGTATATTCAGGCGCAGCGCGGCCATTGAGTGGAGGCGGGCCCGCGCATGCTAAGATCAGCGTCTCGTATATGCGACGACTCGCGCGTTTACTGTTCAAGGTAGAAGGAATTCTGCTGCTTGCGACCGGCACGCTACGGGGGCAAGCTGTGTCCCCGCTGTTTGCGCGGGGGTTCACGGCTATCCCGCAGCCGCGCCAAGTGAAATTGGAGCCCGACGATTTTCGATTCGGCAGCGGCTGGCGATTGGAAATCGGGACAGGTGATGTTACCAGGAATTCCACCGCCGTCCTGGCTCTGGAAGAGGATCTCGAATCCCGGTTCGGAATCGTTCTCAAAACGGAGGGCAGCGGTCCGGCGGTTCGTCTCGAGATGGCGCCCGGATCGGTTCATCCAGGACAGGCGCAGGATCGGGACCCCGAGGCTATCGCTGCGCAGGCATACCGGCTGGAACTTTCGCCCACGGCCATTCGAATTACAGCAAACGCGGAGCCGGGGTTGTTCTACGGCGTGGAGACGCTGGTGCAACTGACAAAACGCAGTGAGGGCGCACTCTGGCTTCCGGCGGGTGAGATCGTGGACTGGCCCGATCTACAACTGCGGCAGATCTATTGGGATGACGCGCATCACCTGGAGCGACTCTCGGAGCTGAAACGCGCTGTGAGGCAGGCGGCGTTTTACAAGGTGAATGGCTTCGCGATCAAGCTGGAGGGCCATTTCCAGTACCACAGCGCCCCGGCACTGGTGGAACCTTACGCTCTTTCAGCCGCGGAGCTGCAGGAATTGACTGACTACGGCCTCCGTTATCACGTGCAGGTAATTCCATATCTGGACGGGCCAGCGCACATCGCGTTCATCTTGAAGCATCCCGAATACGCCAAGCTGCGCGAGTTTCCGGACAGCAACTATGAGTTGTGCGCGACCAATCCGGACGCGATTCAGTTGATGATCGGCATGTTCGGTGACTTGATCGCCGCCAATCGCGGCGTGAAGCCAATCATATTCTCGACAGATGAACCGTATTATGTCGGCATGGCGGATAGCGATCAGTGTCATGAGGGGGTGCGCGCGAAGGAACTCGGGAGCGTGGGACGCGTGCTGGATGAATTTGTGACGAAGGTCGCAACTTACCTGCACGACCACGGCCGCACTGTGATCTTTTGGGGCGAGTACCCTATGAAACCAGCGGACATTGAGGGTTTGCCATCCTTTGTCGTGAACGGAGAAACCTATGGACCGGAGTTTGACCCGGTCTTCAAAGCTCACGGGATTCGGCAGACGATTTACACCTCCACCGAAGGCGAAGAGCCGTTCTTTCCGGACTATTTTTCGTTGCCCGCAGCTCGTAGAGTACATAAGGGCCGGAGCGAGACCGGAAGAGTGGCGGGTGCGGTTACGGATATCGCGACGAACGCAGCGCGGCGCAATGCCGATTTGATGGGGATGCTGGTGGCAGGTTGGGGGGACATGGGGCTGCACCCGGAGACGTTCTGGCTCGGCTATTCGACGATAACTGCCGCGGGTTGGAATCCCGATGGCCCGGATCCGCGCGAGGCGATGAGTGCGTTCTACCCTCTGTTTTACGGGCCTTCTGTGAGCAACATGGATCGCGTGTATCAGCTTATGAGCTACCAGGCGCAGGTCTGGCGGGATACCTGGGACCGAATGGATTCCAAAATGCGCAAGCCGATCTGGGGGAACTCAGACATGATCTTCCATCCGCCGCACCCAGCGCACGATCTGACTGTGCCGCTGCCAAAAACGCCTGCCGGGTCGGACTTGAGCGATGACGGGAGCTGGTCGCAGGACAACGCCAGGCGGCTCGAAGCGGTTGACGCCGCTCTTCCGGAGAATGACGAGCTGCTCGGGCTTTTGCAAGAAAATCTTCGGCTGGCGGAGCACAACCGGTATGGGCTGGAGGTCTTTGTGGCCTTAGCTCGTCTGTTTCGGCAAAATTTCACCATGTTGCAGGGATTCGCGCGGATCGATGCCGCGCTGGCCTCGGCCCAGACTGCCGCGAAAGACGCGAAAGCTAGTGACGCGGTCGCGGCAGTGGATCAGGCGTTGGAGATCGCACGCCGGATTCGTCAGGAGCGAAATCGGGCGCTTCTTGACGCTACCACGACTTGGTATCACACGTGGTATCCGCGAACGGCAGAGGCAAACGGGCGCAGATTCCTACACGAAATGGACGATGTGAAGGATCATTTGCCGGATCGCACCGTCGACATGAGCTATCTCATTTATGACGAACTCCTTCTGCCAATGGACGACTGGTATGAGCGCACGCAATCGGCGCGCAATGGCTATGCGCAGGCGAACAAGATACCGGTGCGGAGCGAACCGCTGAATTGGAGTAGCCTCGATTAGCCGCGCAGCGGTTATAGCTCTGCGCCCGAGGCTTCTACCAGCGTGCTGAGCTCACGCGGAGCGGTTCGGAAACCGCGCGTGATGGAGCCAAGATAGAGGGCGCCAACGGCCAGCCAGCAGAACCCGGCGATCTTGGCGTTGTTACTGAGGCTCAACCAGATGTACAAGCACACCAGGGCGCCGGCCGAGGGAAAGAGCAGATTGGCCACAAGGTCCCACCCGCGCCTTTTTCCAAGGCGCACATAATAGTGCCGGATCACGCTGAGATTGACCAAAATGAACCCCGCGAAGGCCCCGAAGTTTAGCAGCTCCACCGCCATCTGGAAGCGAAGAAACAGCGCCCCGATCAATGAAAGCGCGCCCATGAAGTAGATGCTCCGCGTGGGAGTCGAGAAACGCGGGTGGATGTATCCGAACAAACGGCGGGAGATGACTCCATCACGTCCCATGCCGTACAGCAGGCGGGAAGCGCCGGCCTGGCCGGTGAGTGCGCTGGCCAAGCCCGCGACCAGCAGCACAAACGTGATGAAGCCGAACATCCAATTGCCGCCCACGCGGCCGCCGATATCCAGAATCACGGTTTCGGGTTCGGGGAAGGTCCGGTAGTCGGGCCACACCAGCGCCGCCATGTACACGGTAACGACGCAGAACGCGGCCTGTAGGATGCAAACGAACACGGTTGAGAATGCGACATCGCGCTCCGGGTTGACGGTGTCTTCAGCCAATGTGGAGATAGCGTCGAACCCGATATAGGAAAGCGCGGCGATGCTGGCGCCAAGCATCATCGGACGCATCGCAAATGACTCGGGCCGCCAGACACCCCGAAGGTCGAACAGACCGGTGAGACCGTGCGCCGCGATCACATAGCGCGCAGCCAGGGCAACGAACACGATGGCGCACGCCGTCATGATCGCCATCATCACGGAACTGGCGCGCGTGGTGACTCTAATTCCAGGAATGTTGACGAGTGTCAGGCTCAAGGTAAACAGAATGGCCCAAGCCATGTACGGAACTTGGGGCAGCAGGCGGGAAGCCGTTAGGGCCGCATAAATGATGCTGAGCAGGGGAATCAGAAAGTAATCGAGCATCATGGCCCATCCGGCGAGAAAGCCGATGTGTGGGTTGAGGGCGCGCTGCGCATAAGTATAGGTCGAGCCCGCAGCCGGGTAGGCGCCCGACATCTTGCCGTAACTGGCGGCCGTAAAGAGCATCGCAACCACCGCTACCAGATAACTGATGACCGCATGGCCGTGGGAGGTCTGCTGGACGATCCCGTAAACCGGATACGGGGCCGTGGGAGTGAGAATGACGAGGCCGTAGAGAATGAGGTCGCGACGCGAGAGGACCCGTTTCAGTGATCCGGCCGGTGATGAGAGCGCCCCGTTCTGAGGCATTATGCCGTGACCCCGGCCAGTTGCTGGGAACGGCCAGTGGCAAAGACCGTGCTGAATGGCAGCGTCGCCGCACCAATAAGGGCCGCATCCCCGCCAAAAGCGGAAGGCCTGAGGAGCACGTTGATTTCGGGCTGACTCTCGATATTCAGCTGTTTTCGAATCACCGGTTCAATCAAGTGCCAGGCATCGGTGATCGCACCGTCGATGACCACGACATCGACATCCAGGCCCCAGACCACATTGGAAATCCCGATACCAAGGCAACGCGCGGTCTCGGCCAGGCTTTCGACGCCGGCCCGATCACCAGCGGCGGCCGCTTGAACGATGCGCCGCGCGCGAGCGAAAGTATCGCCTGACGTGGAGGATCGCCGGTCTTCGGTAATGGCAGCGTAGCGCTCGCACAATGCTGGATTTGAGGACAGTTCTTCAAGACATCCGGAACGATCGCGCTGCCCTGCAGAGGCAGACATCGCAATCACCATCTCTCCAAACTCGCCCGCAGCCATCCGTGGACCATAATGCAGTTGCCCTTCAAGAATGATGGCCATACCGATACCCTCGTCGACCTTCACGAGTAGAAACACACGGCTGGCGTACACTTCAGAAGAGCCATAGCTATACTCGGCCAGGGCCGCGGCTCGTACGTTGTTCTCGACGTAAACCGGCTCCTGTATCCTCGTTTCGAGGATCTTGCGTATCGGCACTTGCACCCATCCTGGACGGTTGCCGTGCACGAGTAGACCGCGATCGCTGTGGACGATGCCTCGTGCGGAAATTCCAATTCCAGGAACGCGATCGCCTCCAAGCCGCCGGCGGCAGTCCTTGAACGCGTTTGCGATCAGCTCCAGAGTCTCTTCAGCCGCAGCCGGTGTGCGAAAGCGGCGGCTCTCCACGACGCGGCCTCGCATCGTACAGGCGGCAACGCGCGTTTCCCAATTCTGAATCTCGGCGCCGATTGCGATGCGCTTTGGGTCCAGTAACAAACGGCGTCCCGGACGGCCGCCCGTGGAATTTTCAGCGCCATCCTCGCATACGAGAGCGTCGGCGATCAGATCCGTCATCATGCGGGAAACGGTGCCCTCGGAAAGTCCGCTTTGCCGGGCGAGGTCGGCACGCGACATATGCTCGTTGTGGCGGAGAAGCTGCAACATGGCGACACGATTTGCTCCCCGGACCTGTTTGGGCCGAAGAACTCGTTTCTTCGCGTTTGAGGTTCGTTCCATGGAGTTTGTTTCCGAGCGAAAGTAAGTCTACCGGATGTGGCGGGAAATCGTCAAATTCAGCACGCAGAGCTAGTCTCCTGTCCCAATGGTTCGTGACAGAAGTTAGTTGGAGTGGGCGGTGGTTGTGCGTTGAGCGTAGCGAGCAATGCTGGCCAGGATCTGGTCGGCGGTCTTGGTCCAAACGAACGGCGTGGGATCTTGGTTGTGGACGTCGATGGATTCACGAATGGCGGATTCCAG
>DATNHO010000075.1:0-12472 GCA_035604895.1 Terriglobales bacterium
CCTTGTACACCTCCTCAGGTGCTCACAAAACACAACTACGCTGTAATGTTCTGGAACTAGAGTGGGGTGGTCTACTTTTGGACCGCCACAAACCGCCGCTCACGCGGCGCTTCGTGGTCTATTATTGCTCCGCCGTTTATAGTCTGAGCCGCTCCGATCGTGCGCCGACCAGCGAAGGACGTCTAGTTGACGTCAAGAACAGAGGGCGCCTCTCGAATGCTTTCATCCCCCGCGCGATTTCCAATAATAACGAAAGGGGCCCCTGCAGTTCTCCGCTTTCATCCAGCCAATGCTGGACATTAGACAAGAGTAAAAGCCTTCCATCTTTGGCAAGAACTTCAATCGAAAGGCGCACGTCGGACTCCAGTTGTTTCTGATCCATGCCGACCGGGAGAATTTCATGTCGCGCCAAAGCACTCAACTCCAGCGCTAGCTCCACGAGCCCCGTGCCCTGGGTTACGTCGATGTGCGCGATTTCTGCGCCTTCAAAAATGCGTTTCAGTGCTTCATCGATTAGCGAGGTCTTTCCCACTCCGGTGAATCCAAAAGCCCAAACGGAATGGAACTCTGGGTCGTCTACAGCTGCCTCCAAACGACCGATTTCGTCGTGGCGGTTCACAAAGCGCGATCTGGCGGACCGCGTGGGCTCCCGTAGTAGCGGCAAGAGCTTCTGCAGAATATCCGCTGCGGGAGAGGCCGAACCCACTACAGAAAAAACATGGAATGGTTGCAAATAGAGTGGCAGAGTTGTGGCGTCGAGCATCACTACCCGCAAGCGTATAGCCTTCTTCCGGAGAGCTTGAATGAAGGCCATGTTGACCTCAAGACGGACCCATTCACTTTGCGCTGCAGCGGCACTCCAGAAGAGAACGAAGTCAGTTGCTGACGCGATCCCGTCAGCGATCCTTTCGAGGAATAGCGCACCCCATTCAATTTCAGCGCGGTCAAGCCATGTTGAGTCCTTTTCAAGACCCTCATAGACTGTGACCACGATCGTCTTGTCCACAGAGGAGTGGCTTAGAAATGCGCGCATACCCTATATTGTATTTCCGTAATCGCGCGCCGTCCCCGGTCCCCCGCCCGTGCTTCTCACCCCCACTTTTTTTCGCGAGATCGCGAGGCTCGCGCCCCCATGCGCGCCGCGACCGGCCTTGAACAATTGGCGCGCGGCCACCACCGCCACTGCGACCGCGCGCCCCGCCCCGGCCCTCGGCAGTCTGCATAAATCAAATTAATAGCTACATTAATCAAAACAACGAGGTGTAGGAATTTTCCCGTCCCCAATAGCTATCCCCGTCAAATCAGTGAGGGGTAGGATGTGGCAACGGGAAAAACGGCTCCACCTCTCGTGTTCATTAATTGTTTTTATTTTTTCTTTACGGAATATTAATTCTAGTTATGCAGACTTTGGAGGGCAGAGGGCCGGTCGCCGCGCGCAATCGCGGGGGCGGTGGTGGTGGTCGTGGGCTGATTGTTCAGGGCCGGGCACCAGGGGGCGCGCGTGGGGCCGCCGCATCGCGGCCCGGTGCTGCAGTCCAGTCGCAGGTCATGGTTCAGCGCCGAGGCACGCGTGATAGGGCTTGATCTCGACTTCGTTAGCGTTGGGCCATCCAGTCCAGAAGCGACAATAACTCCGGGATATTTTTAGGTCGTCTCTCTCGGAGTATTCTGACGAACTCCGTCTTTCGCGACAACCTTCCCGGATCGATCTCCTGTATCGCAGAGGCCGCCAGTTTCTCCATTTCAGCATTATGGTCCTCGTTACTCGAGGCCCCTACTAACGTCATTCGAAACGCCCCGATACCGACGAGGATAGCGGTGTGCTTGTCGATGTCTGTCGTCCCGTAGTGCCTGAGCACCCCCCCGATCAACTCGTCAAAGTGTTGGCTCCCGGCCGTTGAGGGATAACCATCCTGCGCAAGGAGGCTGAGGATCTCACTCTGGAGACCTGGGCGTGCGGCCTGAGCTTCAGGGATATCCGAGCTGTCAATGAACTCGAAGCGACCTAGTTGCCATCCGAGTGAAAGGCCGAAACGCAGCTTGCTCCTATCGATCGTCGGAAAGAGTTTGGCCCCTGCCGGAGAGGGCTGAGGTTTGACAGAACCCGTCTGTGAGCCAATTGGTTTTGCCTCGTGGGATGCAGTTTCCATGAATGCCATCTTGAGAGCGCGATAGGCAGTGCTATTGACATTAACTGGTTTAACGATATCGATGTGGCTTGCATCAATAGGATCGAGTCGCTCGGTGCAGAGATTCGTGGCACTTTGCCGCTCCACGATGATCTGTCCCAGTATGGCCTGGGTTTCGTACGCGCAATAGGATCTCAATTTAAGGTTTGCGGCCAGCCAGTTGCTCTGCAAAGGTCCCAGGTAGCTGTCTGCGTCCATCGGATACATCTGTCCAAATTGTGGATTCCTGCTCACGAGTTTCGCCAACGCTGCATATGGACTTCCCGTAGTCGGTGTTGCAAAGAAATAGAGAAATCGAATTTTTGCTACCACTTGGGATTGGTATTTGAGTAGAAATGCACGAGTGACCAGTCCGCCCATGCTGTGGGATACAAACGTCAGCTGTTTATATTGCATTACTCCGTCTGTGCTTAGCACAAGTCGAAGATTCTCGGCCAGTTCATCAATGGAAAAAGTCTTTCCAAACTTGGTCGAGGGATAGCCAAATACGTAGATATCCTGCCCATCGAACGTGTTGTCGCCGGTGAGCAGAGCAGGCCAATAGGCGTTGCCGTTAGACCAGGTTGCTCGTGCATCACCTAGAACACCGTGAACGAATACAATCACACCGTTTGCCTTGGCATCGCCAAGTCGCCGAATCCATGGCAACTGAGACGCAGAGCCGCTAGGCTGCAGTGCTACGAAGTCGCCCCGCGCGCTCGCTGGAATGCTCAACGCATGCGCGTCAGTGGGTTGCCAAAGTGCCCAATTCCACAGGAAGAGAATACATACGGATGATGCTGCGCACCTAAGAAATATATTAATTCTCATCGTTGCCTCCCGCTGCGCTGTCAGTAGAATCTCATCCCATCACCACGAGATGCCTACTTGCGCGCCACGTCCACCGAGCAGTTGACTTCCTGTCCCCAGTCCGCTGGGGTGTGTTGGCCAAGGCCTACCGGGGAGGGTTCTCGTCACAATTGGCGGGAGTCCAGCGCACGGAATATACGCAAAAACCCCAAGCCGGGAATAAAAAATGATGCCGGCCTCGGAGCCGATTATTTCCTGTGTGGAAGATAGGACGGTTCCGCGCGGAACACAATAGTGTCTTCGTAGTAGTAGTTCCTATACCTCACGACACAGATAACAATAGCGCAGGCTGGGCACGAGCACTAAAAAAAGGGTGGGATTGTTCCCGCCCTGGCAGACTAGGCGAAGCTCACGACCGGGTGCTCTGCGTGGAGCCGTGCCCCGCAATCGCCGCAGAGCTTCGAAGCGCCGCCCCTCAGCCGCTTCTTCTCCGCAGAAAACCCGAAGGCACCTGCCGCACTGCCAAAGCCCCCCCGCGCGGTGCTCCTTATGACCACAGCTCTCACACTGCTGCTGATTTGGGCTTGTCGGGGCCGGGCAATGCCTTGGAGGTCGCCGAGCTTTGGCGACCGCAAGTATCATGGTGGAGCGAGTAGTCGGACGACCGAACGTGTTTTGTACAAACTGCGGCTTGGAGATGATAGTCGATTGTGCAGCCTGTCCGCGTTGTGGGCAAGGTGCGGCCCGAACCGGTGTAAGCCCGAAGAAAATGGGATTCATTCTGCTGCAAGGGCTACTCCACCTTGTCGATTCAAACAAAGCACGAGACAACGAAACAATCAACGCCCTCCTGAAAGAGAATGTCCCACAACAAAAAGCAGGCATCTACGAGGAAATCCAGTATCTACGAATTTACGGGATCGATTTTGGCGCGTTCACGGTTTGGAGTGCGACTCCACTCTATGATGCTGTAATCGATTCATTTTACAGTTTCTTACGCAAGGCTGAAACCGATGGTATAGTGCCTCCTGGGACGCTCCAAGAATACAGAACACGTCAGGTGGCATACATGGCGGCTCTGCGGGCGGCAACCAGCGCATCTAAGAAGAACACACTTTTCGTGGGTATCGGCGGCACGTTTGCCTAGATGTGCGGGTTAGACCAGAATGCCGCCGCAGCCGGTTTGGGGTTAATAGTATTTACTGGTCCGCCTTCAGCGCTACCTCATAACGGAGAATGCTGTCTTTGGGAATACCGATGCTGTACAGGCCCGCGCCGATCGCGCTCAGCCCCACCCACGACCACCGCTCCCTCCAAGGCCGCTACGATCCAGGCAACAACGGGACCCGCCACCAACACGGGCCCAGTCCGACTTCGTTGCCGATCTGCCAGTATTTGACGCCGTACGGTTCGGCATGGCCGTTACGCACGCGCATTGACCCCCACCGGGTGTTTGCGGCGCCGTTCAAGTACTCCACTTCGGCCGCAGCATCGGCCGGGGACTTCCCCGTCCAACGAACGCAGATCAAGGGCTCGGCGCCAACGTGACGGCAGAGCTGAACAAACTCATCCAGGCCAACGAAGTTCAGCTCGAGGCCGCCCCAGTATGTTGTGAACGGTACGCGGGAGTCCCAGCCGCCGATGGTTTGCTCCCATTCGTAGCCTTCCACCGATGTGCCTCCGAACCGGATCACTCCAGGTTGGAGCTGCCGCAGCGCTTCCACGACATCCGGCCGCCAAAGTCCGAGAACGGCGTCGTCGCCGATCAGGTAAATCCGGTCGAGCCAGACGGTTCCAGGCCCTTCGAACTCGAGGGCTAGCGTCGCGTCCGGTGAGCTTCGGGCCGCGCCCAGCATGACTTCGACTGACTCCCACGACGAATCGAGGCTGCCGAGCAGGGCTTGCGCAATTGAACCTTCAGAATCGCGGAGCATAGCCCGCCCGCGAATTTCACCGGTGCCTTTCGCGTGTAATCGAAGCCGGTAATGAATGCCCGCTTTCAGGTAGTAGCCGTCCTGCGCTATGCCGGCGCTCACCGTGGCAAGCGGGATTACGATCTTCTGGGAGCGCTTACCGTTGAACGGGTCGCGGGTTTCGTAGGAATACTCGGCCACATGGACCGCGCCATCGGGATACCAGGGTCGATGGGTATGATCAATCTGGCCTTTGAAGGAATACTTGTAGGGCGGCTCTTCTTCGATCGGGTCATGCCAGCGGTCGTTCGGTTGAAAGGGCATGTGTTGAGCAGTGATCCTTCCAAATATCTCGGGACCGCCCGACTGATTCTCGACGACCCATACCTGCGCCCCGCGTTTCCAGCAGTAGGCGCTCTCCGGTTGGCCGTAATTGCCGTTATCAGGGCGGAGATCGATCTTAGCCGTATTGTTCGGGGGGTCGATGCCCATGCCGACCCGGTTTACTGGCCTATGGAACAAAAAACCTGCGCCCACTACGTCGGGCTCGTTAGGGTCTGCATCCCACTCGAATTCGGCTGTCAGATGCCAGGTCCAGTTCCTCGTCTCGATTCTCAAAACGCCAGCCGTAGAAAGATGAGCCATCGGGTTCGTGCCAAGTTACCGGATCGAAAAACGAGTGAAAATTGAGGTTCGGATGTACTCGATAGTCGCTCCAACCGATATTGCGGTCGTATGCCTGCACCACGGGAGAAGGATTCTTAGGATCTGGATTCCAGTTTCTTGGCTTCTTGCCTTTCGCGACGCGCTGTAAGCAATATCCTCGACTGCGTGAAGCGCTCGCTGACTACATGCAGGAGGATCCCAACGATGAACGGATATATCCCCACGATCGGCGCGTCGTCGAAGTCATGGATGCGGCACACGGAGCTACGGAGCTGGAAGTGATTGAGTGCCTTCGATATCTTCGCGAGGGGCGCGGGCTGTTGCCGGCAACGAAGTGTGGTCCTCGGCACTTCTCCTGGTTCCCAACGGTCGTTGGCGACTACTTTTCCAAGAAGCGCCAACGCAGCCCGGCAGGGGTCGAGTCCAGCACTTCATGCCGCCCAGGATGGGACCAAGGCGGCCTGAGTCGCGCTGTCTTTGAATCGATGACTGAAGCCATAGAAGTGCCTGATCCACGGGGGAGGCATGATGTGTAAACCGCCAAGAAAGGAAAAGCCGCCGAGGCGGAATCCCGGCGGCCAATGCAAGTCCGGTCGGTGGCGATCAGCCCTTGACGGAGTAGGTGCGATTCCCGTCCTCGCCTTTGGTCGATTCGACCTTGCGACCCATCTTCTTTCCAATTGTTCCCGAGAGGAACCCGCGGACCGAATGCGGCAACCAGCCCGTTGCCTTCATCAACTCCTTCATCGTGGTGCCACCCGGCCGTTTGAGGAGATCAATTACCTGCTCTGTTTTGCTCCCCTCGCGTGGGCCGTCAGCGTTCGCCGGCTTGGCTTTCTTGGGCGCTTTGGCGGCCTTTTTGGCCGGGGTCGCCTTCTTCCCCGCCTTGGCCTTGGACGGCGCCACACGGGGCTTCTGTGCGCGAGCGCTGGCCTTCGTGGTGGCTTTCGGCTCCTGGGCAGTCGTAGCGGCCGGGGCTGTTTCCTGGATTTCCGTAATCGATGTCGTCATTTCGTATGCTCCTTTCGCGGTGATTACCGCGGTCACGACATCCATCACTCTGTGGGCGCACACAAGCAAGGCAATTCTGCGGTGTTGTCGCGAAGGCGATGGGACGGCGATGATCCCGGTCTGTCAGTAGGTGTCAGTTAATGTCAGGGTTTTGCGAAAACCTGGGGCGCAGCGTCTTGAATCATACGGTCAAAGCGATCGAACATGAGGACCTCGAACCGAGATTGGCCGAGCTGGAACGAGCGGCCGATGCCTCCAAGGAGGGACGGCGCTAGTCATGAAGGCCACGCTGAAGCGGCGCGTGGAACGGCTGGAAGAACGCTCGGGTGCCGGCAATAAGCCGCGAAAGGTTCAGCGCATCGTGGTGAGATGCATGGACCGCGAGCCGGGCTTAGAGAACGCGGAGTGCCATCGTGAGAGGGTTGAGGCAGCGCGAAGGCGCGTTACCGAGTCTGACGTGCCGGACGGACGCGTGCGCAACGCCGTTGAGCGGGAGCGTGAGGACGTCTCCGGTCTGAGTATGGAGCAAATCCTTCTCCGCGGACGAGAGAGGGCAGGGCCAGTGGCCGAATAGACACCGATAATACTTATTAACGCCGTTCAATTCCCGCGATGAACGCAGGCAGAGCAGCAGAATCTCCTGTGAGCCGCGGCCGGTAAAATCGCCGCCGCAGATTTCTTTGAGGCGCGCCAGCATCCCATAATCGCTGCTTCGGAACTCGACTACGGTCGTGTCGGTGTCATCCACCTTCCCGCGCACCGACCGGTCGAGAGTCTTCCACGATTTTCCGGCCTTGACCGCGGCCTGCACCGCCTGCACGTCGTCGTGGGACACCACTGGCCCCACTTCCGGCGGCAGCACACTCGCCGATTCCACAGTGAGTTCGAACGGATCGGCCGCGCGCGTCGGCTTGGCGTTCCCCCCTTCTTGCGGCTCCGTCTCGCTCCACTCGCGGTTGATAACTATCCAATAATCGCAGTTGATGATGGTGAACAGGTCGCCCTTCACCTTCACATCAAAGGGCTCAGCCAAGGTCTTTTCAGGCGACCATCGATGCCGGCCAGCGAATCGAGTTCCAAGCTCTTGGCCCAGGAGACCGGGATCATACCGGTCGGCGTTTCCGGCTTGGCCGGCGGTTTGGTTTCCGCAGCCGACGGCGCGGGTTACGTGTTGCTACAGCCGGCCAGCAGCAAGGCCGCGACAGTCAGTAATCGAACGGGCAAAAGACTCGTCATGATTTCGGGGCCGCCATTGAAGGTCATTTAGGGGAGCTTGCTGTGTTGGAAGAATCCACTGATCCAGTTCCAGGCAATCGGGATAAAAAGGCAGAGACCGATGATAGTTGAAAAAATCACGGTATAGAGATACGGCTCCATGCCAGCCTGGGGATCTTTCTCCAGAACAAACGACGGATTGGCGACATTGAGGCCATGTTTCTTGCAGATGAACAGGGCCGGTCCTGTAAGGGCGTTAGGGAGCAACACGCCGGTTTGGGAGACCATTACCGGCTCGAGGTGCGAAAAGGTATTCCGGAACGGGTGGATGAAATAAACCACCGGATCGCCCTGGCGCCAATTGGGCGCTACCACGGGAATGTAGGTCTCCAGAAAGGACGACCCTTTCAGGGATTCGGTATATTGCGACTTCAGGTTGGGCATCGCCATACCGGTCAGCTTGACGAATCTCGAACCTGGCGTCTTATTGTCCGCTAGGTTCAACGCCTCAAAGGCTACATTGCGCGGTGTCTTGCGGTAGCCGATGATTCCAGCGCCCACGCCCACTGCGATCAGCAGCACACTGCCGGCAAAGAGCCACCGGACAGAAGGATAGTCCAATGCTTTTCCGGGCGCCGTCCATGGTGCTTGAGCGGGCGCTGGTGCGGGCTTGGGCGCTTCGTTGAGTACGATCGGCGCAGGTGGCAGCAGATGTTTAACCGCAAACTGGGAGGGCCAGATCAAGGCGGCGACTGCCCCCCATGTAAGGATCATCGCTGGGAGCATGAGAAAGCTCGAGCTAACAGTGTAGGGGCCCTTGCCCTGCATCCATAGTTGCAAATACATGAGCCAGCGAAGAAGCCCGGCCTGGGCCACCCAGCAATAGAAAGGGTATCCGATGCCAAAGCACACCCCAGTTATTACCAGGATTCGGTTGCCGATCACTTGATTCATGGCGGTTGCGCTCCTCAAGAGCCAGTCTGCTTAGCGTCATTCCTGCTGGCCTGACGACCCTTGGAATCGTATGGTCCCCCACGGAACAGCGCTGGTCGGTTTTTGACTCACGGTCTCACCCTATCAAACTACCGCTACTGATGTTGCAACAGAACCATTTCATCGGGTGCTACGATTCGATAGGAGCATCGGCATGAATTTCAAAGTAGCGGCTGCGATCCTCTCTGCGATGGCCACCGGCGCATCCGCCATATCAGGCGCGCGCGGCGTCCACTGTCACTCTATCCAAAGGCGAGAGATCGGAAGAACTCGAGATCACGAACGTCACTTATGAAGTGACTCCCGCCTACGTTCCCGGCAGGCCCGGGACCGGGCGCCTGCTGCTGCGCCAGACCTGTACGACCAAGGCGATTCTGGACGAGCCGGAATGGGGATCCACCACGGTGCTGGAGTCCTGGCCGCTCGGCGCCAACCTCAGCCAGAAGCCGATCTACATCATCAAGGCTACCGGCCCGGGAGGTAGAACCGTGGACGGAGGTCTCTTCGTGATCGAACGCGGCACCGGCGAGGTGGAATGGTGCATCGCCAACCCGCAGATGGGACACAACGGCTCCGACGAAATAGAGGACCAGCCCAATTCCCGCCAAGATCCCTGTTGGGGGCGACCAGATTCCAACCGCTAGTCCAACCGCGCCAGCAAACTCACACCCAGCCAGCACCGGGAAATAATCCAATGGCACGCCGACGGTTTCGTGGATCACTTTAACCTGAAGCGGATGGTGCCGGATCTTGCCGATGCCGGAGTACCCCACCATAAGTGCGAACACGATAGTAATCACGAGGTACGCAGTCTGCATCTCGGTGACCTCCTGCCGTTACAATTCACCAAGTCCGGGTAGCAACGCTCGTAGTCGCCTTACCCCAGCTTCTTCCGTTCCGCACTCTTCAACCAAAAGCGTCAGACTTGAACCGAGGAGCCTGCCTGGATCGTTCTTATCCGGGATCACGGAAAAACGACGGAAGCCCGCTAATCTGCCCTCGACCTGAAACCGCCATAGGTCAGGTAAATACCAATAACGAGTGGCGCGACTGCGTACAGGTAGAAAAACTGTTGGTAGTGAAGCTGCCCGAGGAAAAATGCCGCTTCCAACTCCGGCGGCAGGAACAAAAACAGCAGGCTCTTGATCACCGTCAGCCAACCGACGATAGTGACGATCACGGCCAGCGCACTACCCGACCAGATATTATGCGCGAGAACCATCGCCAGCCCAGCGGGTAACATGATCACGCCGAGCATAAACATCATCGATGGGTTCTGAACAAGTGCCGTTACCATCTCCACGGTGGCTTGTTTGCGGGTGATCATGGATAGGGCGGTGAGGATGCAGTACAGCCCAATTAGCTTGCTGAGAAAAATAGTACGAGGTGACATGGTCCTCCAAATGAATCAAGGCCCACGGGGAACTGCCAGCAGTATACACCCAACTACCCCAACCGTTTCTTCCCCGCCCTCTTCACCTTCGCCCAGCGTTGCTTCATCATCAAAGCCATCCGTTTCCTGGCGGCAGGGGACATGATTCCATGCTTGCGCCGTGGCTTGGCTTCGCTGGGTACCGGTGTGGTGGCTTGCAGGGTGCTGCGCAATCTGGCGATGGCTTCGGTGATCTCGGCCTTGCGCTCCTCGTAGCCGATGAGGGCGTGGGAGAGAAGGGCGGTGCGGGTGTGGGTGGGCATAGAACGCATAGTAGCAAACAACTGGCCCTGCCAAATGAGAAAATGGAACGTGCGATGAACATCCGCGTGCCTCAGAGGCACCTGCGGCAATCACACGCGGATAAGCGCTACCGGAGCGAGCCGCCGGTTGAGGAGCCACATGTCCAAGCGGGATGTCATAAAGGAAATTGAATCCAAGCGAAAGCGACAGAAGCAGAAAGGCGTATTCCTCCCAAGGCGCCTTCTCGCGATTTATGACTCTTTTCATAAACTGGGAACGGACGAAAGGGAACTCAGCAAGTACTATCCGATCGGCCTTATCGCTTGTCTTGAGGGCTACATACGGTCGCAAATCTGTGCTCTCATTGACTCAGGTTCTCCGTACTGCGACAACTTGCTGCACTTGAACGGCGATCCTAACATCAAGATCGATCTTAGTACGGCAGTCAGCATTTACTATCAGCGCAAGATTACACTCGGAGAATTTATTTCACACCTTCTGCCCCTGACAGGTGTAGAGGGGATTAACAAATACATGTCGGCAGTCTTAGGATTCGATTTCCTAAGGTCTTTGGTTTCGGCGGTTCCCTATCGAATGGATAAGGCAACAGGACAACCAATACCAATAGGGGACATTATCAAGAATGTCGAGGAGACATTCCGTCTGAGGCATATTTTTGCTCACGAAGTCGCCGAAAACCAAGAACTAGATCCTGAACTGATAAAGCTTATCATTGACAGTGTGATGCAGTTCTTGACGGCAACGCACAACTTGGTTTGGCCTCTGCTGGACCCAGAAGCCCACCTCAGTAACGTAGAAGCGCAGAACAGGAGGGCAAAGCAACTACCAGTACTTAGATCGGAGATGCAGCGCTTACTTAGGGCAATAAGAGAGCGCTTGGGCGTGAACCAGGCAAAGCATCTGGACCGATCACAACGAGCGTGGAATAGCTATTTCAAAGAATTCAGGCTAGCGATGGTTGAGCCGTTCCTACAAGGAACGATATCCGGATTCATTCACATCGACGCGGAAATAGCTGCGCTCGAAGACCGCATTCATGATCTCAAGCGGTTTTGTTATTGGGTCGGAATAGCCGACGGCGGTCTTGAATCAGCCTTATGAGCAAGGTCGAACACTCCGCTACGCTATCGCAGATGAGCGTTACGGCGGTGCAGGATTTCTATCGGACGGCTTACATGTCGTGCCGGTTGGATGAGGGGCACTTCCCCAGCGCTCGGTCGATCCAGGAGCTTGTGCAGGCGTGGAAGCAGATGGGGCGGTGGAAGCAGCGGCTTACGCTTGTCGCGAGTGGCATGCTGCTACCAACGTACCGTATCTCAGACTCAGATTGCTCCATTAATAACATTTCGTACTTCAGCGACAAGGGCGGCCAGCAAGTCATGAAGACTGGAGACAGTATCCCCGTATGGGCCAGGAGAGTGACGGATTGTTATTGAAATTGTACCCTCGTATTCGTATTCGACGCCTGTTTTCGGCGGGTTCAAGGTGAAGAATGCAACTCCACGCAACCGGTTATGGGGGTCATGAGACAGTGAACAATTGGGACGCTGCCCATCAGTTGAGTCTTGAACTTAAACTTCCCCTGGGAGACATGTTGGAGCGCTACATTGAGCAGTCGGTGCTTGTCGGAATTGTCGAATTCGTTCAAAAGTCTGAGAAGGGGTGGCTTGCTCGAATGCGGTCGATTGTACGGCTGCACTCGCTCAATCCACGCCTGCGCTTTAGCGCTTAGAAGAGCGAGCCTTTGCGACCTTTGCCTCTCAAATAGTTCTGGCGTGCTGGTTATCGGGAACTGGAGCCTATCGGCGTTTGGCGGTGGGTTAGCTCCACTTTCCCGAATTGCAACAGCATAAACAGCAGTTGCGCTTGTCCCCTCGGCTGACACAAACAGTTAAGACACACCTCGCCGTTCGATGAAAATTCCTCGACCAGCAAACCGACTGTAGCGCATACTCGGTACCGGTTGGCGAAGCGGAGGCGGGCCATGCTGGAGAGCAACC
>DATNHO010000076.1:0-18591 GCA_035604895.1 Terriglobales bacterium
CATCGTGCGGTACAACCCCCGTGTTCGCCGATCTCGCCAACTACAGCTTTGCCTTCATGACGAGCGCGTTCGCCGAGACGGGGCCGTCCACGTGGATACCCGCCGGCGCTACGGGCAGCACGCAGATGTTTATGTACGAGACTTTAAACCCCCACCCCGACAACAATGTGCTCTCCGTTGCTGCCGCGATCGTAAGCGGTAGCTCCAGCCTGATACAGTTCAATTTCGCCAATTGGCATTAAGGCGAAATGCAAATGCCCGACCTGGCGTCACGCCTTGCGGCCGTGACGCCAAGACTCAGGTGATGACGCGAAACCGCACCTGGTCCAGCAGACTGCAATGCGGCCAACGGCACGTACACTTCCGATACGCCGACCGGGCCTTGTTTGACAGTTTTCATGGAGAGTAACGGTCAAGTGTAGATTCACGCGCAAAGTGCTTGGGGCCGATAGGTGTGCTTTCCTTCCATTGGGTAGCGCCGTGGCGGACCAGAGCGGCGAACTTTCCGAAATTCTCGTTTTTCAGCCTCAAGCTATAAACACACGCTTGTGCTCCGACCCGCCGAGCTTACTACGTGCGGTGACGCAGCGGAATGATTCGGACATTTCCGCGGGCCTGGATCTCACCGGTATCCTCGTGAAATTCGGCTTCATCGGCATGCACGATCATTTCCCCATCGCATACTGAAGCACCCTTTTTGCCGACAGGGAGGCAGACCGGTGCCTTGATCTCAACCCTTCCCTTCATGCTGATCACCCTCGGGTAATCCAAGCTGTGCTCGATGCTGAGGGCTATCAATGAAACGGGCCGGGAGCCGTTCAAGGGAGCCGCAGTGAAATACTTTAACTCAGCCGTATTCTCCTGAGCTGTGGTGGGTACCGCGATGATGCAGAGCAGCAAGGTCATGGTGGACGTTAACAAGGGAAACTTCACAATAGGGCCCTCCTCCGGCGTCAGACGTGGCTCAGGCGATGCAGGTTTCTCGGAAACCACGTTGATACCGCTAAGCTGCTGGCACGGTGACCTATGTGGCTCACGGTTGAGGTGTTGGTTGATGCTCGGGAGCCAACGGCAGCAGAGACTGGGTGTCGCGGCCCGGATGGGTTGGCATTTATTTGTTTAAAGATTGCAACCCTGCGTCGTCGTTGACATGGGACGGATGCCATTATGTTAGGTTTAAGCGAGACAGTGGGCCATGCGTATCACATGGGTGGCGACGATCTTGCTGGCTGGAGGAATCCCGGCGCTGCCAGCCGAACTGTTCGGTGTTTTCAAAGGTGCCGAACTTGATGCTCGCCTTGCCGGCTTGCAAAAGGATGAGATCATTCACCAGGGGTCGAACTTCACGATTTCGTTGAATGCACTGTCCGCGCCAGGCGCACTCGAAACAAATGATGATGATGCAGACCAGGTGCTCTTTGTCCGGCGCGGCTCTGGGGCGATTTTGCTAGCGGGCAGGCTACATAGGGTCGGTGCTGGAGACGTAATCAACCTTCCACGCAAAACTAGATATCAACTCAGAACGCCATCTGGTCGAATCGAGTACGTCGCGGTGCGGATATCGGGAGAGGGCCGCCCACTCTCAAGAGGCGTTTGGTCGAACGACATTTTTCTCAGAACGGTGTTGCCTGCCTCAGAGATTGCTGCGGAATTCGCAGGTGGAATGACTCATCTCATTCAAACCGCTCCAGCCTTCTTCATGGCCTACAGCATCTATGACAACGAATGGGGTCCGTGGGAATCGCATGTTCACCAAGGACATATCTATGTCGTTGGAACCGGACACGCTATTGCCGAGCTTGGTGGCCAAATACAAGATCCGAAAGTAGAAGGGGATAAGATCCTAGGCAGCGGTGTGACCGGCGCTCAAAGCTATGAGCTTGGTCCGGGAGATATCGTCGTTATTCCGCAAGACACGGCACATCACATGGCTCTCCGTAAGGAGAGGCTAGGATATTTGTTAATCCAACTCCGCTACCCTTGAGCTGGCGACTCTCGGCTGCTCGGAAGTCGCTCGGAAGGCTGTGACTGCGGGTTGGGAGAAGAAGCCGTGAATGATCGAACGAAAAAATCGGTATTCACCACGAAACAATGGCATTTGATCACCGCCTTCGTACTGGCGGTTAGTGCTGCCACGCGGTTGGCCGGGCAGCAGCAGACGATCACGCCCAAAGCGAAGGAGCTCAACCAGGCTTTCGATGCGGACGCTTCGAAGGCGCTAGTCGGTGTTGGTATGAAGACGATCATCAGACGACTGCGCCGGCTTGAGGATCGGTTCGGGCTTGCACCCGAGACGGAATTCGACCGGCAATTACTCGCACGACTTGAGGAAGGACTGCGGCGCGTTGCCGACGCCCGCGAGCACTCAAAGCACGGCACTGACGAGTAAGGAAGCCGATTGGCGTTATCGCTGCCTGCTGGCGCAGAGCGGCGTAAATCACCGATAGACACTACCTCGAAGCCGTACCGAGAGATGCCGCAGGTTGTCAGCCGCCGTTCTGGCCACGCAGTGTTTGCGGCCAAAAAGTAGCCGGGGTTCATCCTCCGTTCATGTATCTTTTCGTACCATCAAGACCGCCAGCGCTTTTCACCCCACGATACGCAGACTATCGTTAATGCTTTCACCGCAACGTCATCCGCCAATACTCACGCCGCGCTAAGCGATTTACTTCTGGTCCCAGCGCTATAGGCTAATTGCCGAGGGTTTTGCCACACCCGCCCATGCTTTCCGGAAATCCCGTCTAGCCTCGATACAGGTCTTTGCACCGTGACGAACAAAGGGGAGCTTAGCCCGAGCATGCGGAGTTACCATATTGAGCAGGCCAAACCATGAAACGTGCCGACTTCCGGCTGGCCGCCGTGATTCTCGCGGGAGTGGCAATCTCTCAGGATTTACCCCCGGAGGTGCTGCTTCTTTCGCGGGTCAAAAACCATGTCAAAGAGGAATTGCGGCACCTGCCCAACATCAGTTGCCTGGAGACCGTCGAGCGCGCATACCAGCCAGCCAAGGGCAAGATGCGGCCTCTGGACACGGTTCGCCTGGAAGTTCTAACCAACGGCGATAAGGAACTCTTCGCATCTCCCGGCGACCGGAAATTCTCGGAGCGGCACCCGAGCAGCTATGCGGGCAGCGGCATGCTCGGCAACGGGTTTTTCGGGCTGTACTTGAAAGAAATCCTGGTGACCGGGAATGTCTCAAACGAGTACAAAGTAGAGGAGGAGATCGGCGGGCGGCGCCTGGCGCGATACGATTACCGGCTGCCGCTGATGTGGAGCGGGCAGACGATTCAGATGCCGGAGGGATCGGGGACGGTGAGCCTCCACGGCTCCTATTGGGTGGATCCGCAGACGTACGATGTGGTCCGGCTGGAACTGAACGCCGGCGATATTCCGCCCACGCTGCCGATTACCGAATTTGTGACTAGCATCAATTATGCGCGCACTCAGGTGGGCAACAACGTGGCGGTACTCTTGCCGGAGTCCGCAGAGGTCCACATAGCAACGTTCTCCGGCGCAATCAGCCAAAATCGGATCGATTTCACGCACTGCCGCGCGTTCGGGTCGGAGAGCACAATCAGCTTTAGCGAACCGGACTCCGCCGAGCAGACGCCCCGCTTCGGTATTGCGTCGATCGACGACACGCTGCGGCCGCTGCCCGATGGGTTGCAAATCGCGGTCAAACTGCGCACGCGGATCTCAGACAACATGGCTGTCGGGGCGCTGATCGACGGCGTTGTCGGTGGCAACGTATCGGCAAAGGGTGTGGTGATCGCCGCGGGTTCTCCGGTGCGTGGCCGCATCCGTCGTCTGGAGCGCTACACGGACCCGTTCCCCTATTTCGTAGTTGCGCTGGAGTTCACAGAGGTACAGGTGGAAGGAATCCGGTACCGATTTTACGCGGATCCGATAGACATCGAGCCCATCGCCGGCCTGGAACAGAAGCTTTGGACTCAAGACAAATACGAGACGGCAAAATTCATTGACGGTGGCAGCCTAACGAGGCAAGGAAGGGAGAATTTCTTTCTCTATGATCTGCCGGGAGTCGTCTCGTTCTTTTTCAAAGCCTCGAAGCTGGAACTGCCCCAGGGGTTCCGCACGGTATGGAAGACGCGCCCACTGGTGCCGTGAGCCCCTAGGAGCCGCCCCCCGCTCAAGCAATCTGTCGCGAATGATATGTGCGCATATCGGAAAACGAGGTGGTCAGGTCTTCCCCGGCGACGAACTTTCCGAAATGTCCGTTATATCGGCCAGCACCCCTCGGCTTTTCAACGGTGGCATCCGTCTAATCCTCAAGGGGACTTCACGAATTTGTGGCGGACCGCAACACTACGGACGAGGATGCCACAGCAGATGCTGGCCACAACCACTATGAAGAAAATTCCTGATATCCACCATCCATCCCAAACGAATCTCTCCCGTGGGAGTTCGGGTACTGACCAATTGCCTTTGAAAACCTGACGGAAAGGGCGGGGGAACACGAGGTAGAGGAACAGCGCCAGGGAAAAGTAAGACGCTGCCAAGCCACTTGTCGCAGCAATTCGGGGGTACTTGAATACGAGACTGGCCGTCAGTATAAACAAGAATCCGGCGAGGCCCTCGTCGCCGGCGAGAGAGCCACTTCCAAACTCTGTCCCTTCGAACACCAAAACGCTTCTCCAGCACACAACTGTACACACGAGGCAGATTGCGGCAAACAAAAGTTCTCGTCTCACGGCTTCATTGTGCCAGCTTCGTGCATGGGCAGCAGCGATTCGGCTCGGTCCTTCCGACAAAACAATGCTTGCGAATAATTGGCCAATGCCCAACAAGTGCGCTTTCCTTCCATCACGCCGGGCTGGAGCCATCCTCACGGCTTCCGGTCGAAGTTGGTGTTAAGCTCGTTTTTCTGCCCGGTTCCTAATCGGAGCGACAATGAAACCGATGGGAACAGACAGCGTTGAGCTGTTGGGCCGTGCGAAAAGATTCCTACTCGCCCGTACCGTAGTGGCGGCAGTGGTTGTGCGCCTCGTGGTTGGATTCGGCCCTGGACCTCCGATCCATGCACAAACGCAGGTTCCGGGTAGCCAGGCGAAAGGCCTCCCGGCTTTCGAAGTGGCCTCGATCAAACCCCACGCGTTCGCGAGGAACGAGTTTGCGTTTGGGACCGCCTCTCGCGAGAGCCAGATTCGGATCAGCGGCACTCGGGTAACCATGCAGGGCCTTCTCGTGGGTCTGGTGCTGACCGCTTACCAACTGCGCGCCTTTCAGGTTGTGGGCGCCCCGGAATGGCGCAGCGAGACGGGCCGCAGCCAAGTTTACGACATTGAGGCAATGACGCCTGGCGACAGGGTGCCGACTATGGAGGAAGTCCGGCAGATGCTTCAGACGCTACTGGCCGACCGTTTCCAGCTGAAGTTTCACCGTGAGACCAAGGAGCTGCCTGCATACGATCTGGTGGTTGGCAACAACCGAGCGAAACTGAAGCCAAGCGCGCCGGACGTGGAGAGGAAGACGGTACATGTCGATCGCTTACGGACGAACTACACCAACGTCTCGATATCCGAGCTGGTGCTTGAGATCGGCCCGCAATTCGATCGCCCACTGTTCGACAAAACCGGTCTCCAGGGAGGTTACAACTTCAGCCTGGAATACATGCCTAGCCTCCCCAATACGGTCAACCTGTCGCCGGAGCAATTGGCCGCGCTAGCCGAGCTTTATCCTGCCGACGAAGTACAGCCGCTTCCCCTGGCTCTTCGACAGCAGCTCGGACTGAAAGTGGTACCGACGAGGGAGCAGGTGGAGATCCTAGTGATCGACCACGTCGAGAGGCCCTCGCCGAATTAGATTCGGCAGCGCCCTCACATTCAAACAACACCTTTTTCCCTACGAAGCAGTCGCAGTCTTGGTGCGCCAGCTCCGGGGACCGCACTTGAGCACATGACCGTGATGCAGCAAGCGATTCGAGCATGGCGCTGACCCGCGCGGAGGCGTTAATGGCATGAAAGTGCGCTTTTCGGAAATCTCGGGACTGCCGTTGGACGGGCAGGAGGCAGCCCAACAATTGCCCGTGTTTTGAACGTGTTCATATTTTGTCTTGACAACGCTGGGTCAAAGGCGTAGCATCGACTTGAACACGTTCAATTGTTGAATGGGTTCGGAACCGGAGGCGTGGAATGTACATTGTTGCCTGCTATTTCACCTATCTTGCCGTGAGCCTGGCCACAACCATCTGGGTGGCTCAAACACTACGGCACAACGGCCGGAGTTTCCTTATCGATGCCTTTCACGGTAATCGCGAGCTGGCCGATTCTGTCAATCACCTGCTGGTGGTTGGCTTTTATCTCATTAACGTTGGTTATGTCATGCTGGCCCTCCACACTGCCGCCCAAGTGGAGACTGTGCGGAGCGCCATTGAACTGGTGTGCGACAAGCTCGGAGTGGTGTTGATCGTGCTGGGAGTCATGCACTTTTTCAACCTATATCTCTTCAACCGGCTGAGGAGAAGAGGACAGGCCGACCTGCGCCCGCCCATACCGCCCGATGGGCGTCTCACGATTCCATTGGAGTCATGATGCCGGCGGTCAAGAGTATCACGATTGTCTATGATGCGGCCTGCGGCCTCTGCACGGGTGCGAAGGACTGGATCAGCCAGCAGGTTCCTCTTGTATCAGTCCAGTGCCTCGCAACTGGCTCATCAGAGGCACAGGCAAGATTCCCGCAGCTTCCCGCCGGCGAACTTGCGGTGGTAGCCGACACAGGAGAAGTGTGGCTTGGCAATCGCGCTTGGGTCGTTTGTCTGTGGGCGCTGCGGGGCTACCGCGAACTTGCCCTCAGGTTAACCAGCCCATTGCTGGCGCTTATGGCCCGAGAGGCCTACGCGGTTGTCTCCAGCAACCGTTATGCGCTTTCGAGCCTTCTCAGGCTCCGCAACGAACGGGAGATCGAGCAACAGCTCAGAAAGGTTGTCGTCCCAAGATGCCAGACCGCGCCGAAATGAAAGCCGGGCCAAAGAGCGAGGAGACCCGCGAGCGAATTCTAAAGGCCGCGCTGACTCTGTTTCACGAGCGAGGGTTTGAGGCGGCTACGATGCGGGACGTAGCAGAAGAGGCCGACGTTGCCACCGGCGCCGCGTACTACTACTTTCCATCCAAGGAGGCCATCATCCTGGATTTTTACCGGCGCTCCTCCATGGAGATGCAACCGAAAATAGAGGCCGCTCTGAAACGCGCGAACGGACTGGAACAGCGTTTGCGCGAGTTGATTCGTGTAAAATTTCTGCACTTTGCACCCAACAGAGGGGTTCTCCGGGCGTTGCTACGAAACGGCGCGGACCCAAAGCACCCTCTTTCACCTTTCAGTTCGCAAACGAACGAAATTCGGGACATCGACATGGCATGGTTTCGTCGCATCTTGATCGATTGCGGTGTGCGAATTCCACGGGACCTCGGGCCGCATTTGCCCGGTGTTCTTTGGTTCTTTCAAATGGGCGTGATCTTCTTCTGGGTCATTGATGAATCACCCAATCAAGCGCGCAGTAATCGGCTGCTGGACCTGGCCGCCAAGAGCGTTACCTCTTTGATTCGCGTGTCCTCGCTTCCTCTCATGCGGCCCGTGCGAAAAGCAGCGCTGGAACTGGTGGAGATTGTTACGGGAGCTAATTTGTGACCACGCTTGATGAGCTGACTGTCATCCATGCACCAATCGAACGCTGCTTCGATCTCGCACGAAGCGTCGAAGTGCACCTCGCGGGCAATATTCATTGCGGCGAGGCCGCCACTGCTCCGGCCGGCGTCACATCCGGGCTGGTCGGCCTTGGGCAGCGAGTGACTTGGCGCGCGAAGCACTTTGGCGTTTGGCACTGCCTCACCAGCGAGATCACGGCGATGGACCGCCCGGCATATTTCCAGGACCAGATGGTTCGCGGCCCATTTCGATCTATGCAGCACGACCACAGCTTCCGCGCCCTATCTCCTGATGAGACCGAGATGAGAGATGTGTTCCGTTTTGCTGCCCCTCTGCCTGTGCTGGGCCGCGTGGCCGAAATCGCATTTCTTTGCCGGTACATGCAGGCTCTGCTCCGCGAGCGGAATGCCCTCGTGAAGCAAATCGCCGAATCCGCGGCATGGCAAACGTACCTACCGTCATGAAAATCGTCATACCCGGCGGCAGCGGACAAGTTGGTCAGATTCTGGCCCGCCACTTCCACGCACGCGGGCACACAGTCACCGTCTTGAGCCGGCATCCGAGCTCGGCCCCCTGGCGCTGCGTTTTCTGGGATGCTGTCACGCCTGGCAGCTGGATTGCCGATCTCGAGCAGAGTGACGTGTGCATAAACCTCGCCGGGCGAAGCGTCAATTGCCGCTACACGGCGGCCAACCGGCGCGTCATTTATGAGTCGCGAATCCAAAGCACCAGCCTGTTGAACCAGGTCTTCCCGTCTCTAAAACGCGCTCCTCATCTATGGGTGAACGCCAGCACCGCCACCATCTATCGGCACGCGCTCGATCGCGCAATGAACGAGGCGGAGGGCGAATTAGGCGGCAACGAGCCTGGTGCTCCCGATACCTGGAATTTTTCTATCGATGTTGCGAAAGGATGGGAACGAACCTTCTTCTCCACGTCCACGCCGCTCACCCGTAAGGTCGCGATCCGCAGCGCACTCACTCTCAGCCCTGATCGGGGAGGCGTATTCGATGTGCTCCTGGGACTCGTCCGCCACGGTCTGGGCGGCAAACAAGGACCCGGAACGCAGTTCGTTTCCTGGATTCATGAAGCTGATTTTGTGCGCGCGATCGATCTGCTGATAGCTCGCGAGGAATTCAGCGGCGTGGTCAATCTCGCTTCTCCCAACCCGCTCCGCAATTGTGATTTCATGCGAGCCTTACGCGACGCTTGGGGCATCCGCTTTGGCCTGCCCGCCACGGAACGGATGATTGACATCGGCACTTGGCTGATGCGGACCGAGTCGGAACTCGTGCTCAAAAGCCGCCGTGTCGTACCTGGCCGTCTCCTCGCCGCTGGTTTCGAGTTTCTGTTTCCTGATTGGCCTTCCGCTGCCAGAGAGCTCGTTACGCGCTGGCGCGAGAACTCGCGTTAGGACGATGTCAGTCAAGCGGACGAGTGCTGTTGAAGCAATTGAGCCGGTGGAAAGGACTGCGTGGATTGGGTGGCTGCCTGTTACCGTATTGCCGCTGAGCACTCTGGCCGTGCGGGCTTTCCTGCCGTCGTGGGGATTCATGTGGGCTTTGGCATTCAGCCTTTATGCCGCGTTGAAGTTCCTAACCTGGTGGCGCGCGCGGAGAATGCCCCACAGTCGATGGCGCTCCATCGCATACTTGCTTGCCTGGCCGGGAATGGAAGCAGAGCCTTTCCTTGACGCGAACCAGTTTGTGAGGCCGCCTACATCAAGTAAATGGGCTGGGGCGATCATTGAGACTGCTTTCGGAGCAGCTCTGCTTTGGATGGTCGCGCGAACGATTCCCGAAAGATTAGCCTTGCTGCGCGGCTGGGTGGGGATGTTAGGCCTGATCCTGCTGCTCCATTTTGGCAGCTTTCAATTGCTGAGCCTCTTCTGGCAGACTGCCGGTGTGAACGCAAGACCCATCATGTCGGCTCCGCTCCGTTCGAGGTCGCTCGGCGAATTCTGGGGAAAGCGATGGAACCTGGGGTTTTCTCACGTTGCGCACGATTTGATTTTTCGACCGCTCCACCGAATTTGCGGTACCGATGTAACCGGGTTCTTGGTATTTGTCATATCAGGACTTATTCACGATGCCGTAATCTCATTTCCAGCGGGCGCCGGTTATGGCTTGCCGACGATGTATTTCATGATTCAAGGCGCGGGTGTAATGTTCGAGCGGTCGAGCCTGGGCAAACGCCTCGCTCTACGACAGGGTATTCGCGGCTGGATCTTCATGGCGGCCTTCACTTCCGTTCCTGCGTTTTGGCTTTTTCACCCTTGTTTTGTTCGGCGTGTAATACTTCCGTTCATGCAAGCCATTCGCGCCCTGTGATCGGCTCATTCACAGAACGATTCTTCGACATAGCCCTCTGGCTCGCCGGCGGGGGACATTTCCTGATCCTCGTTGCGAGCTTCCAAGTGCCCAGCCGGCTAGGCTGGAAGCAGGATCTGCAATCTCTGATACCGTTCAACCGGAAACTGCTGTGGGTGCAAAGTGCGTTCACAGCGCTGACGATCATCGCATTTGGCGTCCTGACAATAGTGCTCCACCAGGAACTGCTCCGGGGCGATCGAGCTGCTATTGGCCTCGCCTGCTTCGTGGGCATTTATTGGACCTCTCGCATTCTAGTTGATGCGTTTTATTTCTCTCATGCGGACTGGCCCAAGGGACGGACGTTTGCCATCGGGCATATCTTGCTCACATCTTTGTTTTCTGCATTGGCAGCGATCTATCTCGCCTTGGTAATTTGGCACCTGTGGTTAGAACCCGGACGTTGGCCGAAAATTTGAGGTAACAACCACCTTCTCTCAACTACGGAATGATCATCCAATAGGTTGCAAACTCCTCGCACAAAGACGAAATTTACAAGCTAAAGCGTAGTCCCCTCTCAAACGATTTGGCGACACTCCGCCTTCACCCGACGGTTACGCGGATGCGGTTGATCTTTCCCACCCAGACGCACGCCCCTGGCGTAAGCTGATGGGGCTGCGTCGCTCGCATGTCCGCTCCGTTCGCCCACGCGTACTTCGTGAGTCGGTGGCTTAAACGTCTCTAGAGCGGCGGAGCGCCAAGGTGCAATTACAGCCCGGTGGTTCCTCGAAAGTGGGCTAGTCGGGTCTGTCGGATCTCCGGATGCACATCGGGCGTACAGCTTGGGAAGCTAGACGAGGTTTTCAAATCAAGTACATAGACTCGCGGGCGTGAATTCTGGGAGCGAATAACGCCTTTGAGTTTCCAGTGATCCGGATCGGTACCCGCTAATGTAGTGCAAATGTAGTGTTGGAAAGTCCGAAGAGAGTTGGGCCCCCCCCTCGCGCCCGTCCGAGAACTGAGAAGTTCGTGAGTTCCGCTGCCTGCACCAAGCCGGTTCGGGAATGGAAAGGTACTCCGGGTCTCGGTTGCCCGTCTTCCGGTCAGCATGGTATGAGAGAGTGGTGAATGGGCGGCCGTTCCAGCTCGAATGGGACGAGGCCAAGGCGGATGCGAATGCACGCAAGCACGGCATTACGTTTGAATTGGCTTCCACCGTTTTCTTTGATCCTAACCTGCTCACGGTCGCCGATGTGGAGCACAGCGAAACCGAGGAGCGGTGGTTTTCCGTCGGCATCGCCAGCAATGGTGTGGTGCTGGCGGTAGTCTACGTTTGGTCCGATGCCGATCCGGCCGCGATCAAGGTCCGACTGATATCAGCCCGCAAAGCGACGCACACTGAGTCCGAACAGTACCAGGAAGGCTTATGAACAATCGACCGATCGATGATGACGAAATGCCGGCCGAGATCGACTTCAGCAAAGGAATTCGCGGGCTTCACCACATTCCACCGGGCGCCAAGGTGCTGATGCCCGTGTCCATCGAGAGGGGTGTGTGGGAGTACTTCTCCGGGAAAGCCGAACAGCGAGGCGTCGATCTGTCCGAGCTGGTGACCGAAGTGCTGAAGCGCGATATCGAGATCAACGAGGCGTTGAAGTAGCACGCTACTACGTGGTAGCAGCCTAATACTGCCGCTTGATAAAATCTCCATGTGACGACAGAGGAAATTCGTTCTGGAGAAATCGTTGTTGACGCCGTTGCGCCGTTCGTGGCCGGACTGTTTACCAAGCGCAGTCCGGAGCAACGGGACTGGACATTCGCCACTGGTAAAGCCATCGGGTTTTGAACGGACGCTCATCGAACGCCGAACCTTGGACCTGTCGCCGCCCAGCTTCCCAAAACAACGCTACTTTGTAAATCAAGTATTTAGCGTTCACGACGGAACGTTTCAGGCGATTCCAACCACTGCAGTTTCCAGTGCTCCGCTTATTGGAGCCAAGCGGTTGAGACCTTCCCCTTCGAAACAAGCTTGTCAGACGCTCGCCAACCTGGCCAGCGCCAGGATTTGATTCGGATCAAGCGCTGCGGATTTGTCATACTGGTTCAGAAGGAAGATTCGCAACTTGCGCAAACGCTCTGGCGCAGGCCCGTTGTTGCCAACGCTCTGCCGGTGGCGTATGCCACGGGCGAAAAGGGAGCAGATTGGTGGGGCGAGGTCGTCCAGCGCCCCTGCTCGATCTTATTCACCCGCTGTCTGTGATACTTCGGTCGGAGAACTACCAGCGCGCTTAGCCCGAACGATGCATGTGCATTACGGTTTTCACAGTTGAGAACCACCGAAGCCGCGTTACCTCATCGGCCAGCGAAACTGTCGTGGATATCAAAACGCGGCGAGGTCAGGGCCGCAAGATCAGAGAGTGTATCGATCTGGCGAAGACAGACGAAGACAACCTTGGCTATGTGCCCGTTCCTGATCACGGCTTCGCCAAAGATGTGCAAGCAGCCATCGACGGTCACGACGTTGGCCCTGGGTGAGACTGGAACGCGCGACCTCTTCCGTGCTATGGAGCCCTGATATACGCTTGCAGACAGGGTTGTCAAGATGAATCCGATCTCCCAGCTCCGCTTTGACTCTCTGGCTGGATATTCCCGAAGCCCCATGATGGCGCTCATAGCAAGGGATCTGGCCTGGTACGAAGTAGGAAACGAGCGGGTTCTGGGATTGGTCGCACTGGATTTAACAGACGAGGACTATGTCAGCTACATTTTAGGGCGGGACGCCAAGGGCCGATTTCGTGCAGTGTGGCTGGAGTGTTCAATTGAAACACAGGATGCAGCGACGGAGCTGCTTCGAACAACGATTGCAGAGTATGCCCTAAAACCAGCCGAGGAATTCTACCAAGGCGACGAGGGCGGTAGGAAGCTCGATTTTCTTACACCCGTTGTGCCACCGGAACGGCAGCACCCGATCTTTAAGACCCTTATTTCCGCGCGTGGATATTCTCCAGCACGTGCCCTCATCAGCGAGATGATGCACTACTTCGACGATGTCGATGGCAATTTCGTTCAGCAATTTCAGTCGGATGGTTTCAATCCCCGTTTTTGGGAGTTGTACTTGTACGCTCTCCTCAATGAGCTCGGATACGGATTCGATCGCGAGTACGAGGCGCCCGACTTTCATTGCCAAGGTCTTCTCGGAGACTTCTTTGTTGAAGCGACCACCATCAATCCAGCAGAGGAAGCGCCAAGGGTTGATGCTTCAAATCAGGACGCGTACTTCGAGCACTACGTTCCTATGCGGTACAGTGGCGCTCTGTGCGCGAAACTCAAGATGAAGTATTGGGAGAAGCCTCATGTAATCGGCCATCCACTTGTTCTGGCCATTCAGGACTTTCATATGTCCGACGCAATGGCTTGGAGCAACCCCGCATTGGTTGAGTACCTCTACGCCATTCGTCAGGTCGAGAGAGTCGGCGCCCAAGACAAATCGGAAATCGTAAGTGAGAAAGTGACGGAGTACAGATGGGGTGATAAGACCCCAATCGCGGCTGGCTTCTTTCTTCTGCCTGAGAGTGAGAACATCAGTGCCGTCTTGGCAAATCCGAGCGGTACGCTTCCCAAGTTCAATCGGATGGCCTTTCTTGCCGGGTTTGGCGATCGTGACATCAAGATGATTCGGAGCGGATTGTGCTACAGGGAGGGCTCGCTCACGCCCGAGAGGTTTTACTCCGAAATTTACTCGCCTGACTACTCCGAGACATGGTGTGAAGGCGTTTCCGTTTATGAGAACCCGAACGCAAAGATTCCGCTGCCTAGAGAGGCCTTTCCCTGCGCTGCGCACCATACAAGTCGGGACGGACGAATCTTCTGCCGCAAGCCGTCCTTCCACCCGGTAGGATCAACTACCTGTATCGTTACGCCCAAGGCCACCGAGGCAAATTCATGAGGCCGTGGATAGCGCACCCCTTCGGATCTCGGAGGGTCACACGAAAGTGATTCAAAAGATCTGGTGGACCTGGTCAGATTCGAAGAAAACGAACCTACTGAGAACACGGAGGTTGCTGATTCCAAACGGAGCCTGAAGCGCTGAATCTGCCATTTCTGTAAGTGCTCGGCACGTGTACGGCACGTGGAGCGGCCACTCATTCAGCCGCTGCTCGTCGTTTTCGCAATTGGTCAGAGAACGCCGTGCGCGCTGAGTCCGCTATGCTATTGTGTACAGTGAGTACACAATCATGGAAACCGTAAGGGTCGGCATGCGCGAGTTCCGCGAAAAGCTGGCGGACTATCTCGAATCGGGTACCCCGCTCGCGATCACGCGACACGGTGAAACGCTAGGTTTCTACATCCCGGCGCAGAAACGCAGCCGAAAAGCCGAACTCGATGCCATGCGCGCCGCGGCCAAAGACCTCGACCAGATGATTTCGTCCTGGGGTGCGAGCGAAGACGACTTGATAAGCGAGTACAAGGAAATCCGCCAGGCGGCTCGCGAGAAAAAGCGGAATGCCCGGTAGGGCACTCGTTCTGGATGTCGTGAATAGTCCTGGCGGTTGTTGACGCTCTGACATGCAGCCAGCAGATTCCCCGAACGGGTTTTTTGCGGATCGCCGAGCCTTAGCCCGCCTCGCCCGGCGATAGTGCCGTGGGTAGAAGATTTCATCGAAGAGCGCGCGGCAGTGCGGGCTACACTGGGAAGGGCGAATGGCCAAAGTGACCTTTCTTCTTGGTTTGTGCGGCTCAGGCAAGAGTCACCTGGCGAAAGGATTGGTGCGTGAGACTGGAGCGAAGTTTATTGAGGGCGTACTCGCTGGAAATCGCTGCGATGAGATCATATGCAGCGTGAGAGAGGGCAGGGATTGTATCGTTGAGGAGATCTGCTTTTGTGTTCCAGCCCATCGAGAAAAAATCGTTCGGAGTCTCCTGGATGTCGGGGCTCAGATCGAATTTATTTGTTTTGAAAATGACCTGGAGAGCGCCAACTTGAACGTCGTTCTCCGGCCGGGGGACAAGGATGTTGCCGACCACCTAAGTATTAACCGATCACTTCATCCTCAGTACGTGTACCCCGAAGGTGCTGTGCTCAGACCGATTACGCGGATTGCCACGTGGGTCGATCCGTATTTCGCCGATCTGTGTGCTAGGCTCCCCGCTGAGGCCGAACGAGTTTCTTTCCGTCAGGTGTCTCTGGAGGGATGGCAACCGCAACGAAATGACTGCCATGAGAATGTGGATTTCCTCGTCCAACACAACCCGCGGTACAAACCTGTACACGGATGGGCAGTGAGCGGATGTTACGTGCTAGATGCGCATTCGGTTGTCTGTGACCAGCAGGGAACACTTTGGGATATCACGTTTCCAGACCTTGCCGAGTACGGGATTCTCTTCATTCGCCATCGCGGCACAGAACAAGAGTTTTCTAAGGTTCGGAAGCAGCGCGCGCAACACATCTGCCTTTAAGTTTTCAGCGCACCGTGGACGGTTGATCGCGCGACGTACAATCCGAAGACGGCCATCGCCAGCCCAGTAACTTGCGCATGGTGTGGCGATCGCTCCTGTGAAACCCGGTCCAAGGCAATATGTCCCGCCCTCCAGTTCGGCTACGCAATCGGCACCCGGAATCTGCGACACTCCCAGATGGTTCCGAACCCGGCCGTCATCCAGCTCTGAGACCGCCCCCCCTTTTCCCTCCCTCTCAGCTTCCACAGCGGTCCTCGCTGTCAAGGGTGTGCTTCGCCGCGCCAAAAACCGCGCGCCCTTGACCCCTCCGGGCCGCTGTAAAGCAACCCGTCCTGACAAGAGGGAAAAGGGGGCTTCTGGTCCTGGGCTGTTGGGCGACCCACAAATCGAGGTTCACGTGATCACCGCTCAGCGAAGGCGGGCCAGTTCGTCTACTCTGGGAGGGCGCGCCAAATCACCTGCCAAATTCTACGCCAAATAATCTGCAAAGTCGGCTCTTGGATGTTGTGTTCGCCTAGGAAGAATGGCCTGCCGGGGTCCGAAGACAGTTTGATGCTGGGAGTGGCAGGCATAGATGGTCCAGTCTGAACTGTTGAGGTCGGGACGCTCCCGGCCAAACCTGTGCTATAGAAGGTATAGAAGGTATGTGCCTCAAAGTAATTCCCAGGCTCAACGACTCACAATGGCTCCGCCGGCCACTGTTCGCTTAGGCCCGCTGACACAACAACTCTTGTCCGGAGCCAGGTGGCGGGGCGCGGATGGTTTTCCCGCTTGGCAGAACTGGGCCGACGACGTGGAAGAGGTTCTCACGTTTTTGCAGCAGCAGGGTCGCTTTACACACTTTCTGACCGTCATGCAAAAAGCTCAGACACCGCAACACCGCGATGCCTGTTTGGCCGAGGCCAGAGGCGCTCTTCATTTCGCTCGGAGCGGATTCCGGATTGTACAGTGGGAGCCCCCGGGAGAGGGCACCACCAAAGGTGAGGTGCTGGTAGGTCTCGCCGACTCACCAGCCATATTCGTTGAGATCAAGCAGCCCGGTTGGCAAGGCGAATACTTGCCTCGGCGTGTTGCGGAGAGACGAAATCTACCACCAGAGGCCAAACAGCAACGGCTCGCCCGCATGAAACAAGACAAGTACGTAGGTATTGAGGGCGGCGCGGTTGGATCGGCCTTGGTGGCCATGGACGTAGTCAGACGGAATGCACTTCCGAAACTTCCGGATCGATGCCCGAATCTCGTTGTTGTAGTTGACGATTTGAAGGTCACCCCTGTCGGACTGCCGAGCCTGGCCGCGTTCGTGGAACGGGAGTTTTCCAACCCCGATCATGACCCCGACGACCCTGCCGATATCTTCTCGTACGAGCGCCTGGGCGGTGTACTGTTCCTCCATCCCGAGGCAGAAAGCAGCGAGTTGATCTATTACCGCACCGATTTTGTGCAGAATCCGGGCGCTTTGCCTGCCTGCGCCTTGCCCCCTCCTGTCGGAGCTCTACTCTCGCAAATGCGGGATCAGAGTCGGCTGCGGCGCAAACAACAGTTTGCCGGCGGCGCTTCACTCTGGGCCAGAATCTGGGGCAGCCTGCCTGATTAGCTTCGTAGCCGCAGCCCACAAGCTGTCGTTGGGCAGCATCACTCGCTTGCCGAAGACGTGCGGCGTTGTGCGTCTGGATACCCTCTGCCGACTGCGCTGCGCCAGGGAATCGACGGTCGCCCACTCTTCCCTGACCGGCTGGAAGAGTGCGCCGTCAATCGGTCATGGTCGGCGGCGATGGCCAGGCGCCACATCTACGTTTAGCGACGTTTCGTCCATATGGAATGACGATCAGTGGAGGCAGGGTGCTTATCAGCGCGGGAGGTCTTGCGCGGCCGGGATCCGACCGCGTTAAGACACCGCCTTCCTTCTCGGATTCCAGAACCCCAACTTAGCGAGCCCAGCCCGACACCGCTGGAAAGTCCGGGGTAGCGCTTTCGAAATTTCGGAATCGAGAAGGTGACCTGGGCATGGCCTTTCGTCGAGTGCCGCCAGAAAGCTTTCCCGGCAAGCCCACCTTCGTTTCGCGTTCACGCCGAGCCGTAAACCGCTGCGGCCCATGCCTCCGCCATTGCCCGACTTGCCGAGATTCAACCGCACTCCAGGAGCGATCCGAATCCGAAGCTGAAAGCGGAAGCCCATTTCTCACCTGATCTTACAGCAGGATCGCAGATGGTTCACGGGTAGGGGTTTGGCGTTAACCTAAGGAGTACTCGACGATGTCAAGTCAGATCACCAGGCGGCTAAAACCCGAAGAAAAGGAAATTCTTCGCAAGCGAGAAGAGTTAGCTGCTATCCGTGCGACTCTCGCGGAGCGCGAGCTGGAGCTTGTCGATCTCCGCAGCCAACTTGCCGCTTTTGAGGGTAGCTACCTACGGCAGGTGGGCACCCTCTACGCAGAACTGGACGAATGGAATGCGCGAATCTCGGAGTTGCACGCGCGGCTTGATCCTTCCGCCGCCGCGAATGCGCGGGCACATGAGGCCCGCGAACAGGCGCGCCAGACCTACGAGGACGCCCACAGCAAGGCATCTGAAACTCACGATTTCATCCCATCGCCCGAGCTGAGGAGCTTGTTCCGCGAGGTTGCGAAGCGCATCCATCCCGATTTTTGCAGAGATGCCGGCGATCTGGAGCGCCGCACTCGGTTCATGGCCGAGGCCAACCGCGCCTATGAAGCGGGCGACGCCGAGGCCCTCCAGCGGATTCTCGACGAGTACCACGATGGCGCGGATGCGGTCGAGGGGGAGGGGATCGGTGCCGAACTGGTCCGCATCATCCGGCAAATCAGTCAGGCCAAAGACCGCGTGTCTGCTATTGAACAGGAATTGGCCTCCCTGCGCCAAAGCGAAATCGCTCTACTCAAGAAGCAAGCTGAAGAGAGCGAGCAAGCGGGCCGGGACCTGCTGGCTGAACTGGCGACCACGGTTCGGGAACAGATTGAGCGGACCAAGAAGGAATACGAGGCCCTCGCCAAACAGGACAAACTATAAACGGCGGAGCAATAATAGACCACGAAGCGCCGCGTGAGCGGCGGTTTGTGGCGGTCCAAAAGTAGACCACCCTACTCTAGTTCCAGAACATTACAGCGTAGTTGTGTTTTGTGAGCACCTGAGGAGGTGTACAAGG
>DATNHO010000077.1:0-49307 GCA_035604895.1 Terriglobales bacterium
GCCGCCTTTCTTGGTTGGAGGATCAAGCTTGAACACCGTCCCGCAGCCTATGCCCCCACTGCCGCCGTTACATTCTCCCTGCGCGCTGCCACCGAAAAACGTTGTTCCGTACAGTGCTCCGTTACTATCGAAGATCAGCCCGCCGTTGGGGTCCGAGCCGTCGCCATTACTACCGTTATTAGTGCCTTCGAAGCTGTACAACACTTTCTCAGTCCAGGCTCCGCCCTTCTGCTTCGGCGGACTCAGCTCGAAGATCGTTCCACAATACCCGTAGAATTTGTTGCAGTTGTTGTAGCCCCTGCCCCCGCCGAATTGCGTCGCCCCGTAAAGGTTTCCGTGTTTGTCGAAGGTTAAATTGCCCTGCGGATATTGGCCGTCCTTGGTTCCCTTGAAACTGTACAGAATGGTGTAAGTCCACGCCCCGCCTTTTTGCGCGGGCGGAGACATTTCAAATACAGTGCCGCAGCCCACTGGGCCGCCGAAGAGCAAGCACGGTCCCGCTCCACCATACGCGGTCGTGCCGTAAAGGTTCCCATCGTCATCGATGATCAAACCACCCTGGGGAGTGTCTCCGTCTTTGAAAGGCTCGCCCGTGAAGGTATGCAGGATACTTTCGGTCCATGTGCCACCCTTCTGCGTTGGCGGCTGCAATTGGAACACGATGCCACACTCGGCCGGTCCTCCGCACGACGTGCCTCCTCCCCAACCAGTGGTGCCATACAAATTGCCCGCCTTGTCGAAAACCACGCCGGCATAAGGCCCGGCGCCATCGTTTGGGTTGCCTTGGAAGCTGTACAGCACTTTTTCCTTCCACTCCGCCGACGCGGTTGCAACGAGCGCGAGCACGAGCAGGCACAACAGCGGCAGGCAGGTTGCGAATCGAGAGTAGCTCTTGCGAGTCATGCGCGGGACGATTTCCTCGCCTGGAATCCCGGCTTGCCGAGGGGGAAGCCAAGAGGGGCACGGCTTTTTGCGATGTTACACCCGGTCAGGCGTGGCGTCCACCGGAAGTGTGGGGCGGACACTCTTGTCCGCTGATTTTTACCTTTTTTGGCCCAGAATCAACCCCCAACACCAACTTCAACGGCGGCGGACAGGAGTGTCCGCCCCCCATGGGCTCGCCTACATGTCGCGGGGGAAGGATTTGAACTTTACTTCCTGGGACTTTGAGGTGACTTTCTTGTTGGCGTCGGTGTGGGATTCGGTTAGCGTGCCTTGCACTATGTAATAGGCTTCGTCTTCCAGAGTTTTGCCTTCTCCGCGATCGATTGTGCCTTTGAAATCGAACCAGACTGCGTGGACGGTGTCGGTGGTAAAAGTCAGTTTGGTTCCGTCGAGCTTGCCCTGTTTGAAGAACTGATCGAGGAAGGCGCCGCGATCGCTGTCGGAATCGCCGTAGCGGGAAACGAAGCCGGTGACCCGGCCCTCGTCTTCGACCGTGATCTGGACGAATTCCCCTTCTCGCAGAAAGCTGTACATTCCGGAATAGTCCTCGACCGGCGTCGCGGAGGTTGGGGGATTTTGCCCGGCCAGCGGCAAACTGCAGATGAGCAATGCGAAGGCGAGCAATCCTGCGAGTTTCATATCGGTATTAAAGCACGGAAATTAAAGCTCAGGAACTGTTTGCGGCGGAGCCAAGGCGGTCGTGGCATCTATAATAAGAGGGAGTCGCGCTGCCCGCGAAGAGTGCATGAAACAAGGCCCACTGCTGATCGACACCTCGCGCAAGCGCCGCCGGAAGCCGGTTGCCGTGCCCATATTGCTGGTTGCGCTGGAGCCGGCGCACCGAGTTTTCCTTCGCAATCTGCGGGACTTGCTGTCGCTTCGTCGAAAACCGCCCTTGCAGTTGGTCTCCCGGCCGGCGACTTTCTGGCCTGATGTTTTTGTTCCGACGCGGATGCCCTGGATCCAGTTCCTGGAGTCTGGGCTTGGCCATGTCCTGGTGATCGCGGCGTTGTGGGGGTCGTCGCTGCTCTGGCCGCAGCGACCGCATCTGGTGCAGCAGAGTGTGTTTCACAGCTCGGATGTCGTCTACTACGAACCTGCCGAATATGTGGCTCCGCTGAACACCGGAGTGACGAGCGCCCCAGTGCCGAAGAAAGGCGATCCGGAGCATGCGGCGCAGCCGATCATCTCGGTGCCTCCGGAAGCGGATAATCGGGCGCAGACGATTGTCGCTCCCTCGAACCTGAAGTTGGAGCACGATGTGCCGCTGCCGAACATCGTGGCCTGGGCGCATCCCACGCCGACGATTCCGGCGGCGGTCGTGGCGGGTTCGCCGTTGGATTTGAAAGTGCCGGTGCTGCCGTCTTCCGTGGTCGCACCGCCTCCGGATGTAACCAGCGCAATGAAGCAGGCTCCGGCGTTGTCGGCGTCCGTGGTCGCGCCGACGCCAGAGCTCAACGCGGTTTCAAGGCGGGAGGTTTACGCTCCGCAGCCGGCGATTGTGGAACCTCCACGCGAAGTTGAAGGTTCGGATTCTCGTCGATTGACCGACATCAATATTGGACATGCGCAAGTGGTGGCGCCGGCGCCACAGTTGCCGATCCGCGAGCAACGCGCGCTGGCGAGAGTGACGCCGCTCGGAAACTCCGGCAGTGCGGTAGTGCCGCCACCGCCTTCGGTTCACGCGTCCGGAAGTTCAGGCGACGGACGGCTGATTGCATTGAACCTTCATCCTGTGGCTCCGCGTGGGCCTGTCGATGCGCCCGCAGGGAATCGGCGGGGAACTTTTGCGGCGACTCCGGAGGGCAAGCCTGGCGGCGCTGGAACGCCAAACGTTCCCGGAGACGCTCACTCAGCAATCGGTGCGGGAAAAAGCAGTACAAACGGCGTGCCGCCGGGACTCTTTGTGGGAACGAACCCTAAGCTGGGAAGCAGTTCGACGGTTGCCGGTGGCGCTCCGGGAGTAGACAAGAAGTCGTCCGACTCTCCGCTGCTCGCGAGCGCGATGCCGCCTCGGGTAAGTGCCGTTGCTCCACGCTCTCCGGACCTGCCCGCCAATGTTACGAGCGAGCTTGAGCGCAAGGTTTTCGGCGACCGGAAGTCCTATGCCATGATTCTGAATGTGCCCAACTTAAACTCCGCGGGCGGAAGCTGGGTCATGCATTTTGCCGAGTTAAAGGAAGCAGAAAAGCCGGGTGATTTGATTGCGCCGGTAGCCACGCAGGAAGTCGATCCCGGATATCCGCTGGAGTTGATGCGGCAGAATGTGCAAGGCATGGTGATGCTCTCGGCGGTGATTCGCAGCGACGGATCAGTGGGCGAAGTGCGAATTCTTCGTGGCGTGGACGATCGTCTGGATGTTTATGCGAGTGCCGCGCTGTCGCGCTGGCGGTTCCGTCCGGCCACGAGAAATGGCGATCCGGTGGCGATCCAGACGGTGGTCATGATTCCGTTCCGGCCGGTGCGCAAGCCGGGTTTCTAACCCTTCGCCACGGATTTCACGAATCTGCACGGATACGCTTTTTTTCTTTTTGTTTGTCCGTGTGATCGGCGCAGATCTGTGGCGAAGTTTTGTTACTACCCTTCCGCAACGCCTGCCAGCGCCATCAGGGTCAGCAATATTCGTTTGAGCCCAAGGTCACGACCGGTGCAGTCGAACCACTCTTGCAGAGTGTGAGCGCCGCCACCCACGCCGCCGCCGCCGATGGCGATTGCCTCCCGCCCTAGCGATAAAGGAATGTTGGCGTCGGTGGAGGCGCGCTGAATTTGTGCGGCGTTGCCGAGGTGTGCATCCACGGCGCGGATCACCTTCAGAATTCGTGCGTTGCCATCCAGTTCGCCGGCGGGTCGATTGCCAATGGGCACGATTTCGTGACTGAGACCGGATGCACGCTTCTGCGATGCCGTACGACGCTGGCTCACCCGCGATTCCTCTTCGACGGCGTGCTCCAGTGCTCGACGCAAGGAAGCTTCCAGGCGCTCCATCTCGGCCATCGAAGTGGATCGGATGTCGACCCGCATGCTGGCCGATTCGGGGATCGAGTTCACGGAAGTACCACCACGAATCACACCAACGTTGAAGGTCGTTTTCGGCGAGGATGGGAGCGACGTCTGAGAAAATGAGTAGATGGCGCGCGCCAATACCAGAATAGGGTTGGGCATGCCAAAGTCGCTCCAGGAGTGTCCTCCGGGACCGCGCACGATGATTTCGAAGCGGCGGCTGCCCAGCGCTTCGGCGACAATCGTATCGGAACCGGCGCCGTCGAGGATCAGGCTGTAACGGATCGAGTCTTTCCATCGGGCCTGAGAAAAAATGTGGCGCATGCCGCGCAGGTCGCCTTCGCCTTCTTCCCCTACGTTGCCGATGAAAAGTATGGGCGTGGCAAGGGAAACCGTGGTCGCACGAAGCGCTGCGGCCACAGCCAGCAGCGCTGCGACTCCGGCGCCATTATCGGAAACTCCGGGACCATAGAGGCGGTTTCCCTGCTGGCGAAGGTTGAGCGGAGTTCCGGCAGGAAAAACGGTATCGATGTGAGCGCTGAGGGCGGTGTACTGCTTGGCGGAAGCCGATTTGTTCAAGTGCCTTGCATGAATGCCGAACACGTTGCCCACTTCGTCGGTGTGGACGTCTTCCAGCCCGAGGGCGCGAAATTGTTCCTGGAGCCATTCGCTTCGGGCAGCCTCGCCGAAAGGAGGGGCGGGAATGCGCGCCATCTCCAGTTGCCGTATCGCGAATTGACTTTCCTCGGCGCGAAGCCAGGCGAACGCGGAGCGGGTTTCTGGCAGCGCAACCAGACGCGCGATCTCTTGCTGGACCGAAGGCGGCACTAACGGCACTTCCGCGCGTGGGCTGGAGGGCATGATTTGATTACGCCATCTTACAACGTCAGGATGAAAGGAGTGTGAGCGAGACTCGTCCTCCGGGGCTACGCGTTTTGTAGCACCATCCCCGGCAACTCCAAGCCAGAGATGGCAATCTAAGCTGGTAGGTTTTCCGGGTCCGATTTCGCTACACTAGGGTTATGAAATTCATGCGGATGGTGTTTGTTGTGGTTATGGCCGTGGCTTTATGCGGCCCGGTCTCGTTGCGCGCTTTCGGGGATGAGGGACCGCTCGATACCGCCCAGCCCAAAGGGGTTACGTCCGAGGAAATTATTCAGCACTTTGCGGCCAAGGAAAAAGAATTCAAAGTTGCGCTCGACCAATACGGATATCGGCAAACGGTGAAAGTGCAAACCGTCGATGGTGACACTCCGGATGGTGAATATCAGCAGGTGTTCGACGTCTCTTTTGACGACCAGGGAAAGAAAGTCAAGAACGTGGTCTTCGCGCCGCAATCGACCTTGCAGCGCATCTCGATGACCGAGCAGGATATGGACGACATCGAAAACCGCCTGCCCTTTGTGCTGACCAGCGATGAAATTGGGGAATACAGCATTCTCTACGCCGGGCAGCAGCAGGAAGACGATTTGCACTGCTATGTTTTCGACATTGCGCCAAAACAAATTGAAGGCAAGAAGCGATATTTTCAAGGACGCATCTGGGTGGACGACAAGGATTTTCAGATCGTGAAAACCTACGGCAAGAGCGTCCCGGATATTGGCACCAGGAAAAAAGGCAATGAGAATCTGTTCCCCAAGTTCACCACCTATCGGGAGCAGGTGGTGGATGGTCCGTACTGGTTTCCGGTTTACACGCGCGCGGATGACACTTTGCATTTTTCCACGGGCGACGTGAAGATCCGCGAGATCGTGAAGTACACGAATTACAAGAAATTCGGATCGAACGTGAAGATCACCTACGACGGGAAAGAAGTGCAGAAGGATCAGGGGAAACCCGCGTCACCACCGCAGCAAAAATAGCAGTCAGCATTCAGCACTCAGCCAAGACAGACCTGGCAGACTTCTCGCGAAAGCTAATGCGGGTTCGGCAGCAGTGTTTTTAGTTTGGCTGATTGCTGAGTGCTGAATGCTGAATGCCTCAATAAAAAAGATACTTCCGCCACTTGTCGTCGGACCGTCCCATGAGGCGCATGATGTGGCGGCTGGTGTGGAGATTGAAGGCGCGCGGCTCGCGCATGAGCTTCATGCTGGCTTCGCCGGGGAGCTGGTTGCCCTTGCGGCGATTGCAGGGATGGCAGCAGGCCACAAGATTCTCCCAAGTGGAAGCGCCACCGCGAGACCGCGGGACAACGTGGTCAAGCGTCAGGTCGCCCGAGGCCAGCACTTCACCGCAGAACTGACAGGTATTGCGGTCACGCAGCAGAATGTTTTTGCGCGAGAGTGCGCGCGACTGGTGCGGAATTCGTCGATACTCGAGCAGACGGATTACCGAGGGCAGACGCATGGCGACGCGTGCGGCGTGCAGGAAGTGTCCGTTTTCTTCCTCGGTCATGGCGATGCCCTTGAGCACGAGAACGATGGCGCGGCGGGCGGCACATACATTGATGGGCTCATACGAGGCATTCAGCACCAGCACGGGCGCATGCAGTACGTGGGGTCCGTCGCCGTCACTACGCACACCGACGGATACCGGCGTGGACATGTGAGTCCGGGCGCCCATCGAGTTGTTCCACTTCCCTGACACTATGTCTCTCAAGCTGCCTGGCTTTGCCCAGCCGGACGGACGAAGCGTCCGTCGCTACGCGATTCTCATCCAGCCGCTGCCATCGTTAGCTGCGCTTTTGTTTCTGACTCCCGTATGGCGTATTGGGCTTCGCTCTTCAACGTTCGCGCTACGGTTGCCACGAATACCTTCGACGCTCCCGCCCGCCGCAGAATGCGTGCGCATTCTGAAACCGTGGTGCCGGTCGTGAAAACGTCGTCAACGACTAATATTTCGCGCCCGTTCACTTCGTGACCCTTTGTCACCACAAACGCGCCGCGGATATTTTCCCGGCGCTGGTGCCGCGAGAGTCCGATCTGAGATTTAGTTTCGCGGCAGCGTTCCAACAAACCGCCGCACAGTTGGAACCGGTCATCCGCGGTCAGTTTCAAAGCAGCGCGAGCAATCAATTCTGATTGGTTGAATCCGCGCTGACGCAGCTTTCGTGAATGCAACGGTACAGGCACAACCAGAACCTCGCCCTCAGAAAAAAGAGGCCGCAAATCTTCGATCGCTTCCGCCAGCATGCGCCCCAAAACATTGGCGGCCGGTCGAACCTGGTTGTATTTCAGCAAGTGAATCAGCTCGCGCAGGCCGCTGTCATAACTTCCGTAGGCCGTGGCCTTCACGTACGGAGGTTCCAGACGGCGGCACAATCCGCAACGCGCCTCGCCCGATTCAGCCGAGTGACCTTCAACAGAGAATGCCAACGTGCTCATCAATCGTTCGCCACAGATCGAACACGCTCCGCCCGTAAGCGGCCGCATTGCACTAAGACAGTCCTCACAAACTGGCAGCCGGGAAATGTTAATCAGAGGAGCACTGCAAAGACGACAATCGGAAGGGAACAACGTGGCGAACAAGCCTGCGGCGATGCCGCTGGCCCAGGAGACCAATGGATTATCGTGCACGACAACCCTGGTCCCGGTGGCCCGAATTGGGGTACCGTTACTGCTGAAGACGATCCTCCCTCGCCCAGCCGTTGCTACGGGGGCTCTGCTGGACGAATCTTCTTCAGTATAGCGGTGCAGAAGGCCACGCGCAACGAGCACAAAGGTACGTGCCATTCGGTGCGCAGCGTGTGCATAGGTGGAGCGCGTGCGAAAACTGACGTTTCACACATTGAGGGTTTTGAGTGCTATGGCCTGATAGCAGCAGTTGACCGGCCTTTGTGCAGGCTAATGATCTTCACCGGAAGGAATTGCAGTCGGAACTACAATGGTTGCGTTCGAGGAGGATTTCATGAAACCGTCTTCGCGTCCACCTAAAGCGCCTTCCCTGCTTTCCGATTCGGTGTGGCACCTACTCAACAAGTACGCGCTTGCGGCAAGCGCAGCGGGAGTGGGCTTGTTATGCTTGGCAGAGCCTGTCGAAGCTAGGGTGGTCTACACTCCGGCGCACAAATGGCTGCCACTCAATCGGTATTATTACCTCGATCTCAACCATGACGGGATAAGGGATTTCGAACTGCAACAGCGCTCTAGTCAGTTGTCCGCACTCGGTATATTCTTCGTTCGCAGTTTGAATGTGGGTCCCGCTGGCTCAACCCAACAGCCCCAGAACGAGATCGTATCGTTCGTCAGTCAGAACTTTGTTTGCGCCGCTGCTCTGCCCAAGGGAACGAAGGTGGGAGGAAACTCCCAAGGGTGGGCCAATCGTGCCTGGATGTTCGAAAACGCTTACCTAAACTCGGGGACGAAGAGATATTTTGGGCCGTGGATACACGAAACGACGTCGGCCTACCTTGGGCTGCAATTCACAATTAAGGGACAAGTTCACTACGGATGGGCACGACTCGGACACATTCGGCATGCCCGCCCGATTGGGGCGCTGCTCATGGGCTACGCCTACGAGACCGTCCCTAATAAGCCAATTATCGCAGGCAAGACCAAGGGGCCGAATGTAGTGACCGTCCAACCCGCCAGCCTCGGCCACCTGGCGGCAGGGGCTTTTGCGATTCCGGCATGGCGCTCACGAAAGTAGCAACGCACCGGTGGGACTACACTTCGGGCCGCGAGCGGACCGTAGCTGTCGTTAAATCGCGATTCCACTCGTTGACGCGCTGGCGAGCGCTATCCATTCGTGCCAAAGTCAACACCCCCGTACCAGCCGAAAACGCGACCGAGCAAATTCCTTGTCCAGCCTCGGTTTTGGCGCTTTTTGCGTGCCGCGCTGGTGTAAACTTGGAACCCTTGAGCACGTCCGCGGTTGGGACCGCTCATATACCAGAAAGCAATCAGGAGGGGGTTCTGTGAAAAGATTCATCGGGATATTCGCAGTGGTACTTGCGCTCGCCCTGACAGGGTGGGCAAGTACGGAAAAAGTGTTGTGGAACTTTGCGGGCGGCAGTGACGGCGCTGACCCCTGGAGCAATTATTTCATCAGCGACGCAAAAGGCAACCTCTACGCAGCAACGGGTGACGGCGGAACCTATGGCCAGGGAGTTGTGTTCATGCTGACTCTTGCGGGCAAGGAAACAATTCTTTATGAGTTCAAAGGCCAAAGCAATGGGGATGGCGCTTCTCCTCATGGCCGTCTGGCGTTCGATTCCAAGGGCAACATATTTGGCACCACCCAGGCTGGCGGGACCAACGGGACAGGCACCGTTTATGAATTGTCTCCACAAGCTGGCGGCGGATGGGCAGAGACGGTGCTTTACAGCTTCAGCGCCAGTGGCACGACAGACGGCGCCGACCCGTCAGCCGGAATGACGATTGCCCCCGATGGCACCATGTACAGCACTACCCCGGACGGAGGCTCCACCGGCGCGGGCGTCATTTTCAGTATGAAGAAGACGTCCAAAGGCTGGAAGCAGAAGGTGATTCAAAATCTCAACGGCTCGTCCAACGGCGGCTTTCCATACGAAGGGCTAATGATGGACACCGCCGGAAACTTGTACGGAGCAGCGCCGACCGGTGGTGCCAGCGGACAGGGCGTAATCTACCGCCTGAGCCTCACCAAGAAAGGCTGGGTGGAAACCGTGCTCTACAACTTCACCAATCAGAACGGCGACGGGTCCGGCTTGTACTGGATTGATCTGATCAGCGACAAGGCAGGCAACATTTACGGCGCGACATCGTTTGGCGGAACAAACGGTACAGGAACGGTGTGGGAACTGGTTTACTCAAAAAGCAAGAAGACTTATTCAGAAACCATTCTGTATGAGTTCGGCGCCAATGGAAGCGGAGACGGCAATAACCCGTATGGGGGCCTTGCCATGGACAGCAAAGGGAACCTGTACGGCACAACGTTGAACGGAGGCTCCAGCAATATTGGGACATCCTACAAGCTCACAAAACGGGGGACGACCTGGACGGAAACGATTCTGCACAACTTCGTGGGAGCTGATGATGGAAATGCACCTACCGGTAATCCCTATTTGGACGCAAAGGGAAGGGTGTACGGAATGACGGAGACGGGAGGAACCTCTAACCTAGGGATCGTTTATCGCATTACGCCGTAGCGAGACGGATCTTTATCTTGAACCGCTGATTGACCAGAAACAGGGCACAGCCTAGCGGCTGTGCCCTTTTTGCCGCTAGACAAGGGCGCTGCCTGATGCGCATGTCAATCAAGGCGTCAGCGAAGCGGAACAGAATTGCGCGCTCCTGACCAGTCTTCTCCGTCCTTCAATGTTCCGTCTTCGGCAGCGGAAACTCGAACACGGTACCGCAAGGGAAAGGGTTCATCCCGCCACCGGCGGAATTACATTCTTCCGAGTAGCCGTTGCTCGCGGTCGTGCCGTAAAGCTCACCATTGCCGACCAAGGACAGTCCGCCTAACGGGGTCGCGCCATCTTGGCTCGGGAAACCCTGGAAAACGTAGAGAATCGTTTCTTTCCACTGGTCACCCTGAGGACTCAGCCGAAAAATGGTGCCGCAGCCCTCAAAGGGGTAAAGCGTGACAGAGCAGTTATTTTCGTTTCCGCCGCCTTGCGTAGTGCCATAAAGATTGCCTAACTTATCGAAAACGAGATTGGAGGCGGGAGCGAGGCCATCAGTGCCTCCTTGAAAGCGATAGATGATGGTCTCCTTCCAAGGCCCTTTCGCCGAGGGGGAAAGCTCGTAGGCAACTCCGCAACCCGAGTCTTGAGTGCAGCCTACTCCGCCGCCCCACTCGGTGGTGCCATAGAGATTCCCTTTATCGTCAAACACGAGGTTGGCGATAGGATTAGCGCCGTCGTCGCCGCCCTGGAAGGCATGGAGAGTGGTCTCGGACCAGGCCGCGCCCGGTTTGGTTGGGGGGGTTAGCTTGTAGACCGCGCCGGGGAAGCCCTCTCCCAATCGAGTCGTGCCGTACAGGTTGCCTTTCTCATCCAGAATGACACCACTGTACGGCTCCGCGCCGCTTTTCGCGGCGAGGAAGTTGTAGAGTATCTCTTCCTTCCAGTGGCCACCCTTTTTGGCTGGGGGCGATAGCCGGTACGCGATGCCGCTATACCCATCGGTGTTACCACCTCTGCGGGTCGTGCCGTACAGATTTCTCTTGCTGTCCAAAGTCACGCCGGCAAAGGGCTCCGCGCCGTCACTGAAATGGAGTTGTCCACCCTGAAAGTTGTAGAGAATCGTCTCCTTCCAGTGGCCGCCCTTCTTGGCGGGAGCCGTTAGCTCAAAGACTGTCCCGCATCCGATGAGAGCACTATCGCCGATGCACAGCTGGTTGTTGGTTACGTTCCCCCCTAAGCTAGTTGTGCCGTACAAGTTCCCCTTTGCATCCGAAACCAGACTGCCTAGTGGGTTGTACCCGTCTTGGTTAGCCGCTGAGAAATTGTGAAGAACCGCCTCTGTCCACGCCCCGTTCTTGGTTGTGGGGGGCGTCAACTGAAAAATCGTGCCGCAGGGATAGATTGTGGCGGAACCGATATAGCAAACCTGAGAGCCGCCGCTGTAGGTTGTGCCGTAGAGATTGCCTGCTGCATCCCCAATGACGCCACCGGTCGGCCAAGCCGCGTCCACCCCGCTTTGCCCGACCTGACCTTGGAATTCGTATAACACTTTGTCTTTTGGGCCAGCGGCAAGAGCTATGCTTGCCAGCAGGAGAACAACAATCACAGACGTCAACAAGTGGTCCACGAGAATGAAGGATTTTCGATTCTTCATCTGGAGCATCTCCTGGAGGCGGGAAGCCTTGAGTACGGCACAGTCGGGGGAGACTAGTGGCTGAGAACTGTATACCAAGCCGGCAGCTTGTGCAACCGCATTTTTTCAGTAGAGTGCCGAATTTCTTCGACAAAGCCAGCCGCCACAGGAGCTATTCGCTTGTAAAGCAGGCGCTGCACGTGCTAACGTGCGCCGTCCTACTTTATATTGGTCAAGCCTGAACCATTTGCGAGGATTTTCCCATGAGCCCCCAAACCATTGCTCCAACCGAACCTCCGAAGAAATTCAAACCTTACGTTCCCGAAAACATGGAGATGCGGGAGTTTACGTTCCGCGCCGTGATGCTCGGATTAATCATGACCGGAATCCTGGGCGCAGCCAATGCCTACCTCGGCCTGAAGGCCGGGATGACGATCGCCGCCACTTACCCGGCCGCCGTCATTGGCATGTCTCTGCTGCGGCTGATGAAAGGGTCGCTGCTCGAGGAAAACATCGCGCGAACCGTGGGTGCGATTGGCGAATCGGTAGCGGCGGGCGCGGTTTTCACCATCCCGGCATTCGTTCTTGCGGGACTGTGGCCAAGCCTGGGTATGGAGAGATATTGGCAATCCGTGGCGCTGATGGTGATTGGCGGTCTGCTGGGCATTTTGTTCGTCACTCTGCTACGGCGCGTAATGGTGGAAGACCCGGAACTGCCCTTTCCCGAGTCGGTGGCAGCGGCTGAAATTCATAAGGCCGGACAGCAGGGATCGAAGGCGGCGAAAATCCTGTTTGCCAACATGGGCTTTGGCGGCTTGATGTACTTTCTGTCGCAGGTCAATCTTTTCTGGTACACGAAGAATATCCTGGTCAACATTCCGAAAATGGCGACGGGGCTGCGCTTGGGACGCGGCGCGAACGCGCCTATGCTCGCGACTGGTGGAATGTCGCAATTCACCTCGCCCGCAGTCAGTCCGGCTTATTTGGGTGTTGGCTATATTATTGGGCCCCGGCTGGCGTCGCTGAACTTTGCCGGGGGCGTGGTGGCATGGGGTTTGCTGGTTCCACTCCTCATCTACTTCCTTGGACCGACTCTGCCCCCGATGGCGGCGGGCGCGAACCCGGCCGCATATTGGGGAGGTATTGCGTTCAGCGTCTGGTATTCGATTGTGCGTCCGATTGCGGTGGGCGGGATGTTGGTGGGCGCCGGGTTTACGCTTTTTCGCATGCGCAAGCAACTGATGGCTGGCATGAAGCGCGCGGTCTCTGATCTCAAGAAATCCGCCGAAGCGCATAAGGCGACCAGCCGCGTGGACCGCGACCTCAACGCGAAAGTCGTTTTTGCCGGTGTAGGGCTCGTGTTCCTTGCGATGATCGGGCTCTATTATTATTTCATCGCAGGCGCGCACAACTTGAGCACAAGCAAAGTGATCGCCGGCGCAGTGGTGGCTGCAGCCGTCATGATCGTTCTGGGCTTTTTCTTTGCTGCGGTTTCTGGAAACTTGGTGGGGATGATTGGCTCGTCCAACAATCCGGTTTCCGGATTGACCCTTTGCACGTTGGTAGTCGCGGCGCTGCTTATGGTCGCGCTGGGAGTTTCGGGTGTAGGCGGTGTGGCCGCGGTGCTGGGAGTAGCGGCGGTCGTTTGCGTGTCGTCGGCGGTTGCAGGCGAGATGTTGCAGGATTTGAAAGCGGGACACATTCTCGGCGGCACGCCGGCGAAAATGCAGATGGGTGACATCTTTGGCACCATCGTGGCCTCCCTCGTTTTGTTCTTCCCGCTGATGATTCTCGATAAGGCGTATCACTTTGGCAGCGCGGCCCTGCCCGCGCCGCAGGCCGGCCTTATGGCGATGCTGGCCCAGGGCATCGTCGGCGGCAACATGGCTTGGCCTCTGGTCGTCGTCGGCATCCTCATGGGCTTCGCCATGATTCTGGTCGAAGTAAAAAGTCCCATGCTCTTTTCTGTCGGCATGTACTTGCCGTTGGAGACGACCTCGGCCATTTTCGTCGGCGGAGTGATTCGTTGGTTTACAGACAAAGTTCGCGACAGGCGCGGATACAACGATGCCCAGAAGGCGCGAGTAGACAATGCGGGGGTGCTGACGGCGTCGGGATTAATCGCCGGAGAAGCGCTGTGCGGTCTGGTGATCGCGGGCGTGGTCGGAAGTAATCATCAGCTTTGGCATATTGATATCGGAGATTTCTCTTTCTCCGGTTTGATCGGTATGGCAGTGCTGATTTTTGTCATGATGAAAGTGCCGCTCTCGAACGCCGGCAGCCCGGATGAGCCGGCGCCGCCGACGGCGATCATGTAGGTTTCATAACCACAAGGGACACGAAGTTTCACAAAGGAAACCTGGGGCATTGTGCCCGTACTTTGTGGGCTTTCGTGTGCTTTGCGGTTCAAGCTTTTTCATGTCGATTGCAGAGAATATTGCCCGGGTGCGTGAGCGGATCGCTGCGGCCGCACGACGTGCCAGTCGTCGATCCGAAGACGTCGCGTTGATGGCAGTCAGCAAGACCTTCCCTGCGGAGCGCATTCGAGATGCCTATGAGGCTGGGCTCCGGTTGTTCGGTGAGAACCGGGTGCAGGAATTCGCCGGTAAGACTGACGCACTTCGGGAACTGCACGACGCCGAATGGCATTTGATCGGCCATCTGCAAACCAACAAGGGTGCCAAGGCGGTTGAATTGTTCAGCGCAGTGGATTCGGTTGACTCGTTGCGCCTAGCACAGAAGCTGAATGCGGCCGCGCAGCAACTGAAGAAGAAACTCCAAGTCTTGATCGAAATCAACGTCGGCGGTGAGGCAGCCAAGAGTGGCGTGGCTCCGGACTCTGCCGAATTGGAGCACCTCCTAATCGCAGCACGGGAGTTGGAGCATCTAGAGTTTCGGGGACTCATGACGGTTCCGCCGTTTACTGACGATCAGCGTGAGGCTCGGCCACATTTCCGAAAGCTCCGCGAGTTGCGCGATCAGATTGCGACACGAAGATTGCCTGCCATTGACATGCACACACTTTCGATGGGCATGTCACACGATTTCGAGGTTGCGATTGAAGAAGGATCGAACTGCGTGCGCGTCGGAACAGCGATCTTCGGAGAAAGAAACCGGATGGAATAAAATCAAGACGTTCATTTTAAATTACAAGGTAGAATTTCAGACCGATTCTCGCTAACCCCTGTCGCGCTTGTTCGTCGGTACTTTATGAAACCCGTTTTTTGCCGTCTCGCATTCTTGGCTCTCACACTGTGCTTGCTGTCGACCATCGTTGCTGCGCAGGACATGGCGCCTCCTGTGCCGCAGAAGCTCACGCTGCTCTCGAGTATCCTTAACGAGGACCGCGTGGTCTGGGTTCGGACGCCCCGCGGCTACGATCAGGGCAGAGGGCCGATGCCCGTGCTCTACCTCACCGATGGCCCGGACCACATCAATGAGATCGGCAGCACCATAGACTTCCTGGCTCAGCACGACCGGATGCCATCGCTGATCGTCGTCGGGATCGCCAACACTGATCGCATCCGCGACCTCACGCCCAGTCACTCGGACGCGAAGGGTCCCGACGGCAAGGTCACAGACCCTACGAGCGGTGGCGGAGATCGCTTCTTCGATTTCATCCAGAACGAACTCATGCCAGAGATAGAGAAGCGTTATCGCACTGCACCCTATAAAATCTTTGCGGGACACTCGCTCGGCGGTCTGATGGCCATCCACATTCTGGTCACCCGTTCGGATATGTTTCAGGCGTACATCGCGGTCAGCCCGAGCTTGTGGTGGGATGACCAGCGCAGCCTGCACCAAGCGCAGGATTTCTTTGCGGCGCGCGGCGAACTCAGCAAAACGCTCTTCTTCTCGCTGGGCAATGAAGACAACTCGACCGTGCCCATGCGCGCAAGCTTCGAGGAATTTCAGAAAACGCTTACGGACAAGACCCCGAAGGATTTTCACTGGGATTCGGCACACTATCTCGATGAAGACCACGGCTCCACAGTCCTGCGCGCCCACTATGCTGGCTTGCGCACCGTATTTTCCGACTGGCCGATTCCGCGCGATCCTAGCAACGGATCTCCTATAGGTGGTCTAACCGGCTTGGAGAAGCATTACCGAGAACTCTCCAGCCGCTACGGTTATCCGATTCCCTTGCCGGAGAATGCGCTCAACCTTCTCGGCTATCAATTGATGGGAGCGAAGAAGTTGGATGAAGCTATTGCAGTATTCCAGCGCAATGTCGAACTCTATCCCGGCTCGGCCAATGTCTACGACAGCCTCGGCGAAGGGTATGAGACTGCCGGCAAGTTTGACTTGGCGACGCAGAGGTTCGAGAAAGCCATCGAGGTAGGAACGAAGACCGGCGACCAGAACCTCGACCAATACAAAGAGCATCTGAAGCGCGTCGCGGCGGAGGAGAACACAGCGGCCGAGAAGGCTGCTGGCCGTAGATGATTCAACCCGGCCCATGATCCCGCTCAACATGAGTCCCGCCGGCATTAGTTTCGGCGTGAAAGTGCACCCACGCGCGAAAAGGAACGCGATCACCGGCGAGGTTGGGGACGCCCTTAAGCTTGACGTGACCGCGCCTCCAGTCGACGGCCGCGCCAACCAGGCCTGCATCGAATTCTTCGCAAATCTTTTGGATGTTCCGCGATCTTCCGTTACCATAGCGTCCGGCGAAAGCAGCCGCAATAAAGTCGTTCGAGTCGCAGGATTGTCAGCGCAGGAAGTGCGGAAGCGGTTAGCGATCTAAAAGCACGTCCCTCGACTTGTCCTCCCTGCGCATGTGCGACTCGGATGTCCCTCGGGACAACAGAGTAGCAAGAATGGACGAAGAACAAACAGCCAGGAGCCACGCTTGACCTTTTCCGAACGCCTGCAAGAGATTCGCACTGGTTTCGAGCGTCCATTCTGGATCGCCAACCTCAGCGAGATTTTCGAGCGCCTTTCTTACTATGGAGCTTTCGCGTCCCTCGCTCTGTATTTGCAGGAGCGGCTGAATTTCTCTACCGAGCAAACCGGAACTCTGACTGGCATCTTCGGCGGGATGGTATGGTTCCTCGCGATTTTCGGTGGCGCTGCCGCGGATCGCCTGGGCTTCCGCCGCGCGCTTTCGGTGGCGTATCTCATTTTGGCTGCTGCGTATTTCCTGATCGGTTCCATCGGCGCACCATGGCTGGCTCCCATACGCAATGCCGTGCCCATCAGCCTGTTTGTGGGATTTATTCTTATCCTTCCCGCACTTGGCATTTCTCTGGTGAAACCTTGCGTGGTGGGGACGACAGCTCGGGCATCGAAGGAAAATGTCCGCTCGATCGGCTATTCGATCTACTACACATTGGTTAACATCGGCGGTGCCGCCGGCCCTTATTGCGCTTCCTGGGCCCATCGTCACCTGGGCGTCGAAAATGTTTACCGTCTTGCCGCAGTCAGCGTTTTCGCAATGTTCTTTGTGGTCCTGCTTTTCTTCCGCGAACCGCGCAAGCCCGGAGACGCGCCTCCGCCTTCGATCGCAACCGTGGCTCGAAATTTCTGCGTAGTGGTCGGTAATTATCGGCTTGTCTTGCCCGTGCTGATGATCGCCTTATTGCTGCGCATCGGCCTTTGGATCTATCCCGCGTTCAACGTTCCCTGGTGGATGTGGGCTGGGCTGCTGCTGCTGGTGCTCGCCGGGATCAGCCGGTTCATGTGGTTCCTTGTGCTGTTCACCGGATACTGGATCGTGTTCTGGCAGCAGTACATCAGTTTGCCCGGATACATCCACGGGTACATCAACCCGCACGCTGACGTCGAGATTATTCTAGTTACCGACGGTCTCACTGTGATCTGTCTTACTCTCGCAGTGAATTACCTGACGCGCAAAATCCCGGCATTTCAGGCTGTGATCTTGGGAACCGTAATTACATCCGTTGCCTGGTTGATTCTTGCCTTCCGGCCGACGATCTGGGCTGCGGTACTCTCGATATTTGTTCTTGCGCTGGGTGAGATCATCCAACAGCCGCGATACTACGAATATATTTCTCGCCTTGCGCCTCCGGGCCAGCAGGGCACATACATGGGATTTGCGTTTCTGCCAATCGGGATCGGTTCGCTGATTGGCGGCTGGTTCGGCGGAACGCTGGCCCACCATTTCGGAGAAGTCATGCACCAGCCCGAGCGAATCTGGTGGTGTGTGACAGCAGTGGGGGTGGCTACCACGGCTGCGCTTTGGATCTACGACAAGGCTTTCAGAACACCGAGTTCCAATCCCACGCAATAGCTCAGGCCATGGCCACCCGTAAACCCACTCCTGCAACCATCGCTGCTGAGATTCGGCATTTGCTCGGGCGCGAAGGCTCTGCCGAACACGCTGCCGGTGTGCAATGGTTCTTCAAAGATGAGATCAAATCGCATGGATGGTATACCGCCAAACTGCGCAGCGTAGCCGTCCGCTTCCGGCGGAAGATTCGACAGAAATTCGGGATCGACTTCCTTGTGCAAGTCGCAGACAAACTTTTCGCCGGGCGGATTCTGGAAGAAAAAGTCTTTGCCATATTCCTGCTGGAAAAACTAACCGGCGAGTTCGGTGACGCGGAGTTTCGCCTGTTTGAGTCCTGGCTGCCTCGCATTTCGAGCTGGGCTGACCACGACGGACTCGTGCACTATCTGATTGCACCGATGGTCGCCGCTAAGCCATCACGTTCCCGCAGAGTTTTCTTGTGGGCAAAGTCGCCTGGCCGATGGCATCGGCGGGCGGCTTGTGTGGCGTTGATACAGGGAACGCGCCAGACGATGTTTTTCGCCGAGATCAAACGCTTGTCCGCTCTGCTTCTTTCGGATGACGATGACATAGTTCAAAAAGGATTGGGCTGGCTGCTGCGCGAAACCGCGAAAGCCAACGCGAAGCGGACGGTGCCTTATTTGATGAGCATCCGCAAGCGGGCGCCGAGGCTGGTGTTGAGAACGGCATGCGAGACGCTCCCAGCGGGCATTCGGCAGAAGATTCTGGCCAAGCCTGCCTGATCCCGACCGCAGAGCTTCGCTCGCCGGAACAGTGCGATTCGCTCAAACCCGCCGACAGTTGTTAGAATAGCTGTTTGCCCATGAACCTTCCTGCCATACAGACTGCCCTGCGCGAGCGCAACATCGACGCCTGGCTTTTTTACGATCACCATCACCGCGATCCCATCGCTTATCGCGTGCTCGGGTTGTCGCCTGAGTTGATGGTCACGCGCCGGTGGTTCTACCTGATTCCGGCTGAAGGTGAGCCAACAAAGCTGGTGCACAAGATTGAGTCGCGCCACCTCGATACCCTGCCCGGCAGGAAACTTCAATATGCCAGCTGGCAGGAGTTATTTGAGCAAGTAAAGGTGCTGTTGTCATCGCATCGCGACGTTGCCATGCAGTACTCGCCAAACAATCTGGTGTTCACCATTTCTTTGGTCGATGGCGGCACGCTGGAATTGATCCGCGGATTGGGAAAAAATGTGGTTAGCTCAGGTGATCTGGTGGCGCTTTTCGAGGCGACCTTTACCGAAGAGCAGATCAAGACTCACTATGCGGCACGGGATGCAGTAGATGCGATTACTGCGGCAGCTTTCAAGGAAATCGGACAGCGAGTGCGCAACGGCGGGACGACCGAACATCAGATCCAGCAGTGGTTCATGGAAGCCTTCCGCCGAGAGAATCTGGTGACGGATGATCCGCCCATCGTTGGAGTCAACGCCCATAGTGGTGATCCGCACTACGAACCGCACGCGGAAAACTCAGCGGCCATTCGCGAAGGCGATTTTGTTTTGCTTGATGTTTGGGCGAAAAAGAATACGCCTGGGGCTGTCTATTACGACATCACATGGACCGGATTTGTCGGCAAAGCACCTTCCGACCGAATGCGCGAAGTCTTCACCGTGGTTCGCGATGCGCGCGACGCCGGCGTAAAAACAGTGCTCGAAGGCATCGGCAGCGGACGCAACATGTGCGGCTGGGAAGTCGACCGTGCAACGCGAAATCACATCAAGAAGTCTGGTTTCGGCGATTACTTCATTCATCGCACTGGGCACTCCATTGGAACCGAAGTTCATTCCAACGGCGCTAATATGGACGACCTGGAAATTCACGACGAGCGCCGTATCCTGCCCAATTCCTGCTTCTCGATCGAACCAGGCATCTACTTGCCCGAGTTTGGTGTGCGCAGCGAAGTCAATATATTAGTGCGGCCAAAAGCAGCCGAGGTCACCGGTAAAATTCAAAGCGAGATTGTAATCATCTGAATGACAAATCCCTCGACAAATAAAGAAACCCCAATTGCTCAACCTGTGACGACCATGTCGGTGGTCGCGCCGGCAATTGGATGGCTGATTCCCGGCGCAGGACATCTGATCCAGAAGCGTTGGATTCGCGGTCTCCTGCTCATGGCCTCGATCGTTATCATGTTCGTACTTGGGTTGGCTCTGCAAGGACGCGTGTATCGGCCCAACGGCGGCGACATCCTCGATATTCTTGGATTCGTGGGCGACGTAGGAGCGGGGGGGTTGTACATCGTGACTCGAGCTCTCGATCTGGGACAGGGCGCCATCGCGCACGCCACAGCCGATTACGGTACCAAGTACATCATTGTCGCGGGCTTGCTGAATTTCATCAGCGCGGCCGACGCATACCATATCGCGATCGGGAAGAAGCCATGAACCTGCAACTCTCCCATTTCAGCGCCGCCGTTTTGTTTGGCGTGTTCGCTTCGGTCGTCTTTGGGATCACACAGCGCAGTACCTCCCGCGAGCAGATTCGCTATGGCCTGTATTGCTTTGCCATGTTCGTCGGGGGAGTCTTCTTGGCAGGTTGGGTGATGTGGCTGTTGCGGAGATAGCGTGAGCGAGCCAAGAGCCAAGAGCTAACCGCCAAAAGCTTCTTCACCCTTCCCACACAAACGCATCAAAAACCCGTTTCGTGTCGAATCCCAGACGTAGATAAAGATCGACGGCGCGATTATTCGCCTCGGTAACCGTCAACGACAGCAGCGAAAATTTTCGCTGGCGCAAGTTGGTTGCAGTCGCCGCCATCAACGATTCGCCAATCCCGTGCGAGCGGTACTCCGGCAGAACGCACACTTGAGTTACGTGGCCCACGTCATTGCGCACGCGGGAACACAGGATCAGGCCGACTAGGGTGCGCGTTCGTTTGTGCACTGCCGCGAAAGAGGACTCGGGATCAAACGTGCCGCATCCGGGAAAACGAACGATGTTGTTCAGAAAGCGCAACGAACCGCTCAACGTGCGGTACTGATCGTTGATCTCGGAATCCACATGCCCGCGATATGCCGTGGTGATCAGGGCCGCCGCGGGTTGATAGTCCGGTTCTGACCATGACCGGATTTCAATATCCGGATGCAACGGCGGTGCCGGCTTGCTTGCGTTTTCCAATGGCAAGGTCATAAAGAGTCGCGCATGCCGGCTGAAACCCTGCTCTACAAACGGTTGAGAAACGATCCCAGTTTCGTGCATGAGCAATTGCGCTTCGACGCGGTGAATGCCGGGAGATTGCTGCAGGGTTTCGATCACGTGCGCGAGCAGTCGAGACTCCACTCCGTGAGGATCAGGTAGCCGGCCACCGTTCGCGACAAAAAGATCTCCGATTACACCCTTGCTGCCTTCATAAACAAAAAATGCGTAACCGAAGATTCGTCCGCGATCGATAGCCGCGTAGCCCGGCAAGATCTTGGCGTCGACGTAGCGCAAGATCATATCCGCGGAGCCGCCGTAATCCCAGGAAAGTAATCGGAGCCACACGCTGGTCTCGTCCTCCAACAAGGGACGCAGATCGACGGAGGAAAAATGCCTAAGATCGAGAATCTCCACCAGCGGGCTCCTAGCGGGCGGTAGCTCAGCAATGCGTCATAAGCTTCTGGCCGCGAAAACTGAGTGTATTAGCTTCGCACGCCGCGAGGCAAACGGGAGTATCTCGAAGGATTCAGGGCGTCCCAGCAAAATGCGCGAGGATCGGCACCTGGAAAAAACCGCAGAGTTTGAGAATGAAAACCTGACCGAGTGGTGGATGCAGCTCCCAGCCTCTAGTGGCCACCGTGCACACCAGCGGCCGACACCCAGTAATAATCCAAACCTTGGGGCGCGAAACTTCCCAAGTAGGAAACGCGGCGACCCGCAACGAGCTTCGCAATCGCGGTCTGCGATCCCTCCGGTGCGACCACCAAATGCTCCCCGACAGGAACCGGTCCCGACCCATATCGATCGATGATTTGGTCGCGATAAAACGCGAGACCGAATTCGGTTTCGCGAGAAACACCGGACACGGCAAGCGGGAGGCGCTGATTCTCCAGGTGGCTGATCTCGTTCGCCAGTGGCCGGACCGAGAGCGTGCTATCGAGCGCGGGAGCTCCCAGACGCAGGATCGCAGCAACCGCCAGCACCACGGGAACCAGCGTGATAAAACGCAATGCTCCGAACCCAAGCTTAGTGCGCAGTGTGATCGCAATCCCTGTCGCCAACAAAATGGCAAAGGTGAACGAGACCTCGGCCGCCTTGCCCCACGGCAGCCGGTGCTGCATAACAATGTATTGGATCATCAGTGCAGGAACGATCAGCGCCGCGGCAACAACTGAGTGCAGAACAATTAAAACGAGGCTCGGAGTCTCGCCGTCCGTGACACGACGGCGCACGTACTCGGCCAGCAACAGTGTGCCCGCGGGCAAGGCCGGCAAAATGTAGCCGGGAAGCTTCGACTGAGAAAGAGAAAAGAATACAACCGGGACAGCCAGCCAGATCACCAGGAACACATTGAGGGCATCTTCCGACTCAAGCATTCGTCGTCGTTCAGTCCACCACACGCGAATTGTTTCTGTCAGCGACGCCGTCACAAACACGATCCAAGGAATCAACCCAAGAAGGACGACGGGCACGTAATACCAGAACGGCTCAGAGTGGCGATAGAGATTTGTACCAAAGCGCGCTAAGTTGTGCTGAAGAATAAAGACGCGAAAGAAATCTTGATTCTTAGTCTGTACGGCGATGTGCCACGGCAACGCGAGCGCACAAAACAACAAAATTCCGGGAGCCCAGAGGGTCCTCCAAAGCAAACCGAAATCACCTTTCGCAACCGCAAAGACCACGATGACTATCGCCGCCAACAAGGGCGCCACGGGCCCTTTCGCCAGCATCCCTAATGCCAGGAAACCATAGAAAAGTGCCAGATGACGACGGGATTCGCTCTCATACCACGCGTACCACGCGAGCAGTGCGATGGTAAACATCGCCGCCAGCGGCATATCGGTGGAAGCCGCGCGAGCGAAACCGACGACTCCCGCCGACGAGGCGGTCATCAGCGCGCCATCGAGTTCAAAGCCTGGGCGAACGCGTTTCAAAAAAAGATAAATCGCGAACACCATGAGGGTCGCGTCTACGGCGGAAGGCAGGCGCGCGGCCCAATCGCTCACGCCGAAAACGCTGTAGGCCAGCATCGCCTGCCAGTAGTAGAGAGGCGGTTTTTCCAGCCACGGTTTTCCTCCGAGCGTAGGCGTAACCCAATCGTGACGGGCCAGCATTTCTCTCGCGACCTGTGCGTAGCGGGGTTCATCGGCCCCGATCAATCCGAAGTATGCTAGGCCGAAGAAAAACAGGAAGCCGCAGAACCCTGCCAGCAGCAGCCAATCGGTGCGTGAACTCTTCACTCATTTCCCCTTGGCCTGGCTAGCGCATACACGCTGATCAGAACCCAGGTCACTTCGAGCACGACGAATCCGACCTGAAAGGGACGAAAAGCAATGTAGGCAAGAATAGCGGAGCCGGCAGCATTCAGAATGTTGTACCCGGCCTTGCGGGCGTTCATCCAACTCATCTGGTGACCGACATACGCGATCAGGATAAGGAGCGCGCCGACAAAGGAAGCGACCTGCCTTGCGACTGAAATATCCATGGAGAGCTATTGTACGGAAGGATTGATTCGAAGTTGCGCCATCACGCGCGCCACGGCGGCTGGCAAGGGACCGTCAAGAGAACAACCGCTGGCACATGCATGTCCGCCACCGCCGAATTGTTCGGCGACTCCGGCAACATTCCGTCGCCCTTTGCTGCGCAGGCTCACGCGGTATCGACCGTCGGGCAACTCACGGAAAAATGCAGCGACTTCAACATCCTGGATGGAGAGCGCATAGTTCACCAGCCCTTCGCAGTCTTCTTCTTTCGCGCCAAGGCGCTCCATCTGTTCGCTGGTGACAGAAATCCAGGCCAATGCACCTTCACGGTGCAGGTTCGAAAGCGCCGCGCCCAGCAGGCGCATCTTGGCTGTGGAATGTCCGAAATAAACATTGCGGGCGCAGTGCGATGGGTCGGCGCCAGCCAGAACCAGTTCTCGCGCCAATGCAAAGGTGTGCTCGTTCGTGCCTTCAAACATGAACGAACCTGTATCAGTGAGCACAGCTGTGTACAGGCAGGTTGCGATTTCGGGAGAAATCTTCACGCCAGCTTCCCGCGCCAAACGATACACCATCTCCGCAGTGGCAACCGCATGAGGATCGATCCAGTTCACATTGGCGAACGGCCGGCCGCTGACATGATGATCGATGCTGATCAGAAAGCTGTTTTCCAAACCCTCTAGGCGGGTGCGCTGAATGCTGTCGCACTCGAGAATGATGGCGGCGTCGTAATTCCCATTCACGCGGTCAGCACGCACGACGGTGTCGGCAAACGGCAATGGCTGATAAATGCGAGGGACCCCATCGTGCAAAACCACATCAGCTTCCTTGCCCATGCAGCGCAGGACCTGGCAGCAAGCGAGCGCCGACCCGACTGCGTCCCCATCCGGACGGGCGTGCGAAGTCAGCAGGAAGCGGTCACGCTGTTCGATGTGTTTGAGAACCTCTTTCAACATGTTTGCCGACTCGCTAGCGGCTCCTTTTCTGGTTGCGTTTCAAAAGCTCATCGATTCTTGCTGCGTAGGTCTGCGAGCGGTCCAACTGAAAATACAACTCGGGCGGACGTCGCAGATGCAAGCGCTCCGCCACTTCACTCCGGATGAATCCAACGGCTGCAGTCAGCCCTTCCAATGTGCGCTCGGCTTCCTCATCGTTCCCCTGGACTACCACAAAGATCCGGGCAGAGCGGGAATTGCTTCCCATCATCACACTACTCACGCTGGCCAGCCCGATGCGAGGATCACCCAATTCCCCCTCCACGATCGTCTCGATCTCCTCGCGCAGCGCCTCCCCCAGCCTTTCCCGGTGAATCTTGACGGTACGCTTTTCCACGGCTTTTCCCTCAGAGTAAAACGAATGAGAATATCAGAAAATCCAGCTTGTGACCTCAATATCGGCAAGCCTTTTGGGGTACTTTCGTGTCCCGCCGAAAGTGCCGTGAATAGAATGGATTACGGCCGGCGAAAGCGGCTGACGTTTTCAGTGGGCTTTCAATTTCCGACTCAGGCCCTATAGGAATTCCACAAAAGAATCCGCGACATCAGCTCCACCGTTATTTGCGATGCGCGTTGCCTGGCGTTCCACGTTTTTCATAAGGCCATCGAGGTAATCGCGCGAGTCAGAAATGCTGACCACGCCCACGGTCGCGCGATTCCACAATCCGCTCGCGTCCAATTCGGCTACTGCCACATTGAAGTGCGCCCGCAGCCGGTCTTTCAGGCTGCGCACGACTTGCCGCTTGTCTTTGAGCGATTGCGCTGCTTCGATGTGCAGTTCGAGGGTGAGAAAAGCAATCATCGGGTCGTGGGTCTTTGGTCGTCAGTCGTTGGCGAAAGCAAACCTTCGGCCGGGCTAACGACCAACGACGAACGACCAACGACTGCTCTTATGCCATGGCTTCTGCCGCAACTTTCTCGGTCACAAAAGCTTCAATCACATCGCCAACCTTGATGTCTCCGTAGTTGGCGATGGAGATGCCACATTCCATGCCGTTGGTCACCTGGCTGGCGTCGTCCTTGAAACGGCGCAACGAGCCGACCTTTCCCTTGAAGACAACGACGTTGTCGCGCAGCAGGCGCACTTCGGAGTCGCGCTTGATGAGGCCATCGGTGACCGAGCAGCCGGCGATAGTCCCAACCTTGGGAATGCGGAAGGTTTCCTTCACCTGAGCGCGGCCCTGATAGGTTTCCTTGATCGTCGGTTCAAGCAGGCCGGTCATGGCGCGCTTGATCTCATCCTGCAGCTCGTAAATGATCGAGTGCAGCCGGATGTCGACTTTCTCCTGGTCCGCCAGTTCCTGCGCCTTGCGTTCCGGACGCACATTGAATCCGATAATGATCGCGTTCGAAGCAGAGGCAAGCAGCACGTCGGTTTCGGTGATGGCGCCCACTCCGGAATGCAACACTTTCAAGCGAACCTTGTCGTTCGATAGTTTGGAGAGCAGGTCGCTGAGCACTTCGACCGAACCGCCAACGTCGGCCTTCAGAATGATGTTGAGTTCCTTGGTACCAGCCGTCTTGAGCTGTTCCGCCAAACCTTCGAGCGATACGCGTGAGCTCTTGGCCAGTGTCGCTTCCCGAGTCTTCTGTTCGCGGTACTCGGAAATGCCTCGCGCTTTGTCACGGTCGGCAACCACTACGAACTGATCGCCCGCCTGGGGCAATCCTTCCATGCCGAGAATTTCAACCGGCGTCGAGGGTGGAGCTTCTTTGAGCGAACTGCCACGATCGTCAAACATGGCCCGCACTTTGCCGTAGACGTTGCCGACCACGAAATTGTCACCGTCATGCAACGTGCCGTTCTGCACCAGCACGGTCGCAACCGGTCCGCGGCCACGATCCAGCTTGGCTTCGAGCACGACGCCTTGCGCCGGCCGCTCCGGTGTCGCTCTGAGTTCCTGCAGATCGGCCACGAGGACGATCATTTCCATCAAGAGGTTCAGATTTGTCTTTTGTTTTGCCGAGACGTCCACGAACACCGTAGTTCCGCCCCAGTCTTCCGGCATCAAGCCACGGTCGCCAAGTTGTTTCTTCACGCGATCGGGCAGTGCGCCTGGCTTGTCAATCTTGTTCACCGCGACAATAATCGGAACCTCTGCCGCGTGTGCGTGATCGATTGCTTCAAGAGTCTGCGGCATAACGCCATCATCCGCGGCCACGACGAGGACGACGATATCGGTAGCTTTGGCTCCACGCGAACGCATACGGGTAAACGCTTCGTGACCGGGAGTGTCAAGAAACACAATCTGGCGGCCATACGCCGGAGACTGCTTGTCCTGAACGCTCACTTTGTAAGCACCGATGTGCTGCGTGATTCCGCCAGCTTCGCCTCCGGCTACATCCGTGGAACGAATCGAATCGAGCAGCGTGGTCTTACCGTGATCCACATGGCCCATAATCGTGACCACCGGCGGACGCGGCACACCTTCGCTGGCTGCTCCTTCTTCGCCCGCAGCAGCGTCGGAAACTTCCTTGGCGGCTTGCTCTTCGAACGTGATTACGTTTGTATCCGCTCCGAAGAAGCGTGCCATCTCGCTTGCCAGTTCTGCATCGAGCGTCTGGTTGATGGTGGCAAATACACCGCGAGCCAGCAAGCGCGCGATCAAATCCTTGGCGCGGATCGTCAACTTCTCAGCCAGGTCTTTGACGCTGATTCCTTCTGTGATGGTAATGCTCCGCGAAATCGGCTGCGGCTCGTTCGAAAGCGATAGCCGCGGCGGCGGAACAAAGCCCTTCATCGGACCTTCTTTTACGCCGCGCGGAACATAGCGCTGGCCGGGCCGGCGCGCGGGCGCTCCTGGACGCGCACCCGGACGGGTCGTGCCCGGCGGAGGCGATCCTGGTCCAACTCCGAGCGGACGCGTGCCGGTCGGCGACTGCCGGGTTGGGTGCATCGGACGACGCTCGCCGGGCCGCAGCGGAGGACGCGTGCCCGGAGCCCCCACACCGCCGGGCCGGGGACGCTGGAAAATCGGCTGTCCCGGTACCGGTCGTCCTGGAACCGAACGCGCGCTTGCTCCTGCCTGAGCCGTTGGCCCAACGGAACCGGGCGGCGCTTTGTACACCGGACGCGGCCCCGTATGCGGGACGATCATACGCGGCGAGGGCGCTTCCGGACGCGCGGGCGCAACCGGAGCTGCCGGTTTCATTGTCACTGCAGCCGGTGGCTGTGGCGGGGCGACCGGCGAGGGCGTCACAGAAACGGGAGCCTCGCTTTGTGCCACAGGTGGGATCGCTGCCGCCGGATGAACGGGCCGCGACGGAAGCGGCACCGTTGGCGGCGTCGCAGCAGACGCAGGTGGCGGAGCAATTGGTGGCGCTGGAACGGAAAATGTCGGCCGAACCGCAGTCGACGGAAGCACGACCCTTGGTGGCGGAACCGCAGCAGGGGCGGACGTTGGAGAAGCTTTCACTGTCGAGACAGGCGGCGCTGCTGTTGTGGCTGGAGCGGGCGGACGCATAGTCGGAGTAGCTGCGCTCACCGGCGCCTGTTGTTTACGGATCGCATTCAGAACGTCGCCCGGCCTGGAAATATTGGAAAGATCGATCTTGGTCTTGATCTCGTCGCTATCGACGCGGATGGGGCGCGAGTGTTTCGTAGAGGTCTGCGCTTCGCCGGCAGCGCGTAAGTAAGCGCGCACCTTCACCGCTTCGTGCTCTTCCACGGAACTGGAGTGCGTCTTCTTCTCCGTGACGCCTACTTCCGGCAGTGCGTCGAGAATCGCTTTGCTTTTGACTTCCAGCTCCCTGGCCAGATCGTTAATTCGAATCTTGCTCATCCGCCCTTTCTCTCTTCCGGACTGTCCCGCTAAGTCTTCATATCAACCTCACGGTGTCGGTTTTCGGCTGCACGCTTCGCGGGTTTGCGGAGAGTGCGCAACGTTCTCATTACTCTTTACCTTCGGAAGAAGCAGGCCCCTCCGCCGGTTCTTGCGTGTCTTCATTGGTTGCTGGCGCCGTTTCTGTCGGTTCGACCTGGGCGGCAAACTCAGCCGTTTCATCCGCGTCTGGATCTCCCGGCGTTGCCTCTTCGGCGACTAATCCCTCAGGCGCTGCTTCCTGACCTTCAGGGGACTCTGCAACGACCTCTCCCTCAACCGCCGCTGCTTCACCGCCTTCAAGGCTGGAGAAATAATTATTGACCGCCAGACTGATTTTTTCCACCGTCTTCGGACCGATACCTTCGATGGCCTCGAGTTGCTCAGGTGTCATGTCCGCCAGTGCTTCGACCGTGGTAACGCCAGCCGCGCTTAACTTCTCGATCAGGCCCTCGCCCAAACCAGACACGTCTGCCAATGGAGTCGAGGCCGGAGCCACGAGTTGCGACATCTGCTGTTCGACTTCCTGGCGCTTCTCTTCTTCGCTCTTGATGTCAATCTTCCAACCCAGCAGTTTTGCCGCTAGGCGAACGTTCTGCCCCTTCTTGCCGATCGCAAGTGAAAGCTGACTGTCATCCACCACCACTTCGAGATGCTTCTCACTGCCCTCGAGCACGCTGACGCGACTCACCTTCGCAGGCTGCAACGCCTTCTCGGCGAAAGTTACGGCATCTTCGTGATACTCGATAATGTCGATCTTCTCGCCTCGCAGCTCACGGATGATCGACTGCACCCGCATGCCCTTCATGCCTACGCAGGCGCCAACGGCGTCAACATCTTTGTCTTTCGACATGACGGCAATTTTGGTGCGTTCGCCGGCTTCGCGCGCAATCGCCCGGATGACCACCGTTCCGTCGTAAATTTCCGGCACTTCCGTCTGAAACAAATGTTGCACCAGTTCCGGCGCAGCACGCGAGACCACTACGGCAGGGCCTTTCGAGGCTCTTTCCACTCGCGCAATCACTACTCGCACGCGCTCGCCGATAGCGAACGACTCCAGGCGAGACTGCTCCTTGCGCGGCATCCGCGATTCCGCTTTGCCGAGATCGAAAATCACATCCGGACCTTCAATGCGCTTTACCGTGGCATTGACAATCTCATTGACGCGGCCGATGTACTCGTTGTAAACCGTATCGCGCTCGGCTTCGCGCACTTTCTGGAAAATCACCTGCTTCGCCAGTTGAGCCGCAATTCGCCCGAGAATTCCTTCCGTCGCTTTGGGAATTTGCAGTTCGCCGCCAATCTCAATGGCAGGATCTACTTTTCGAGCATCGTCGAGCGTGACCTGCAGAAGAGGATCCTCGACCTGCTCAGGGGCCTCGACCACCGTCTTCACCGCAAATGCGCGAATTTTACCCGTATCTTTGTCGAGTTGCGCGCGCAAATTTTCCTGCGTCTTATAGTATTTGCGCGTGGCAACCACGATGGCATCTTCCACCGCGCTGACTACAATCTGCGGGTCAATGCCCTTTTCCCGGCTGAGGGCGTCGATCGTGTTGTAAAGCTCGCTTGCCATAGAAAACCATTTAGTAATTCGGTAATTCGGTAATTTAGTAATTGAGTAAATTGGAACTTCAAATTACCCAATTATTAAATTACTCAATCGCACTAAATCTCCGGCACCAGGTTCGCCTTCTCGACGTTGGCGAACTCAATTTCCAATGTCTGCGGTGCCGCGTCACCCGGACGCGCCTTCTTTCGCGACGCACCCACTTCCAACGTCAAACGTCCCTCGCGAAAAGCCTGCAGCCGTCCTTCGAAATGCTGGTTCCCGTTCACCGGATTCCGCGTCTTCAACTTCACTATGCTGCCGGTGAAGCGCTCGTAATCAGCCGGACGCAACAGCTTGCGATCCAACCCCGGAGACGAAACCTCCAGCAAATACGAGTTGCCCGGAATTACATCCTCCACATCGAGGATGGTGCCAACCTCGCGGCTCAAATTCGCGCAATCCTCGTGAGTCACGCCGCTAAGCCTGTCGCTTTCACTTGCCGAAGACCCCTGAACCTTGTCGATCACGATGCGAAGCATGCGAGCCTTACCTGCGCCGCGCAATTCCACTTCGACCACCTCTAACCCGCTGCCGGTGGCCACGCGATCCACGATTGCGCGCACTTGGTCGAGCTCAAATCCCATGAAACCAATGAGTTATCGGGCTGTTGGGAAGTTCCGAAAGCACCGCAAACTAAAAAGTGGGCTTGCGCCCACTGGTGTGCTCCGCCAAAATCTGGTACCTACACAACAGTTTCCAAGCACCAATATACGCCGCTCACCGCCAAAAGACAAACGCCCCGACCGGTCTGCCGCGTTTAAACAGCGACTGAGTAATTCGAACCGGAGCGGTTGTGCGAACGCGGCTTGCCGGGCACCTTTCTCAGCGACTTTCGGGGGACACGACCGGCGGACCATCCTGTTTACTCGCTCTCGGTTCGCCACGTTTTTCCTGGGAATCGACCGAGAACAGCATGAAGTGATCGAAACTATGCCGTCGGAGGTAGTGGTGGCGGCGAAAGTCGAAGTAGATTTCTGCACTCTTGGGCAACCAAAGCTCCACGCTCTTTTTTTGGAAGAGCTGCGGCGCGTAGTCGACATCCATATGCTCGCTGAGAAGTTGAATCTCTGGCATTGGCCTCACCAAGTCCGATTCCAGGTGTAAAAGGTGAAACGTATCCGCGGAGATCCAGGCGCGGCCCTTCAGACTCACTGGATAGGATCGCCCACCAATTTTGTAGTCTTGAATGCGGTGCGGACGATTGTCGCGCTGCTGAAATCGCACCAGCCAAGTCGCCTGCCCATGCCAGTCACCAAGACCTTCGCAATCCATCTGGAAGTCATCGCGTTCGTCCGGATGAAAGATGAGCGCTAACGCAGGCAGTCCACGAGTGGCGATCTGGTCCGGAAAATCGTCGGTGCCGGAACGCTGATCGCGAAACTCGCCGACATCAAAGAAACCCGGCCGCGGCTCCGAAATTGATGCAACGTAATTGAACTTGAGCACGGTTCTAGTGATGGGATGGTCAAGTTCGTCGAGGTCTTCGTGCAGCAAATCTTCGATGGCGTTAAACCGTCCCACGTCGTCCACCAATTGCTTGATGCGTTCGCCTGCGCCATCGATTACCTGATCAGAAGGGCAGGTGACGCCGGCGGCGACCGATGGCTTTACGTCATCGATGCTAGGTGGCCCCCAGCTTTTTACGGACAACCCAGGGGCGCTGGTGGCAAGCAAAGCATCGGCGACTTGCGAAGAAGACACGGCTTTGGGCGACTCCGAGTATGTGACCGGATCAGAAACTCGCTGCGCAAGCTCGTTATACATAGTGCGCACCTGCTCCACCATCGGGCTTGAGGGCGAGTCCTGCACGAAACGTTTGTAAGCCCGCAGCGCTTCCTGGTCGCGCCCAAGGTTCTCGAGCGCCTCCCCGAGCACGATCCGCGCCGAGTCGCCCGCACCCTTGCCCTTGTCAATCGCCAGTTGCGCCTGCTCGCGGGCCTTCTCGTATTCCTGCTGCTTCAGGTATGTCTCTGCCAGCAGGCTGTGCGCCGTCCAATATTCGGGATCGACCGCGATCGCTTGTTCCAGCATCTTTCCCGCCGCGGCGTAATCCTTTCGCTGGATTTGCAATCTTCCCAGCAAAGTGAGGGCCTGAACGTTATGGGCGTCAAGCGTGGACGCGTCGACCAGGTAACTTTCAGCCTGCTTGAAATCCTCTTGCTGAAAGCACGTGTACCCTAACAAGAACTTCACGTCCGAGTTGTAAGGAAAAAGTTCATCGGCCGCATCCAGGTGCTTGCGCGCCTGTTTCAACTTTCCCGACTTAAGTGCGGCAACTCCTTCGCTCATTTCTTTGCGCGCCTTGGCGGGCATCTCCTGCCGGCTCGACGCGCTTAATTCGATGGCGGAAGGGTCCTTCTTCATCGCCACGTGTACCCGGTAAAGCGTGTGTGCGTCGGGAATCTTCACTTCCAGGCTCGAAGTCAGATATCCGACAGCGCTCACTTCGATCTGATAATCTCCGGCGCCCAAATCGAGAGTGGCCTCGGCGGTGCGATCCGTGGTTTGCCAAACCACGTTCTGGGTGGCTTTGTCATAGGCTCTGACCACAGCCTGACGGTCAAGTGGCGCCCGATTTTCGCCAATCACTGCCACCTGCAAGCCTCCGATATTACTGTCGGTGGTGGTCGAAGGTACGACCGGCGTGACCTCCACGTTTTGCGCCACGGCGCCGGCTGCCAACAGCACAAACAGCATCTTCACGATCCCCGAGCGTGAAAAGTGGACACTCATAAAGACAATGCTAGTGGAGTCCGAGACGAAGATCGGAGCCGAAGCAGACCCTCACTACTTAGGAGGACGGAGGCTGAGATAATTAGTTAGCGCTGATTCGCCGAATCGATGGGACGAACGGTGCGGTTAAGAGGTTTCCAAATCTCGCGTTTCCCGCCACTTCGCGTCTCCCAGAACAACGGAGGTTTCCACCTGACGTTCGGGGATGGTCCAATATTTCTTGAGCAGCCGGTCCTTCTCCTGCGCATCCACCATTTGAAAGCCGTATCTCTCGTAAAACCGAATCGCCCACACCGCAGCCGCCCACGTGCCGATCAGTACCGGCCCGCTCGTCAGCCCCCGCAAATGGGCCAACAAACGCCCTCCGATCCCACGCTCCTGGCTGCTGCTGCGGACATAAGCGTGCCGCACCAGGGTTACGTCCTTCACCGGCTGAATGCCCATTACGCCTAGCAGCGTCCCAGCCTCCTCGTAACCCCAGAACACAACCCCGTCTGCAATTTCGTGCCGCAGCTTCTCCCTGGACATGTACGGTTCGGTCCAGCGATCTGCCGGAATGATTCCTTTGTATGCCCGCGCGCCGTCGTTGATGATGTCCCAAATCATCTCAAAGTCACGTTCATCGCAGCGGCGCACTTCGACCCGTTCAGTAGGTTGCTTCGTAACCTTGGAATTCAGACGTCCCATACGATCCCACGATCTGCCGATGGTCGTTCAAGCCACAGCCGTACGTTTCCCCTTTGCCCTTCGGGTCGTCAAAGACGTAGTAGGTGGTGCCCAAAGGCCTACGCCTCGACTGGGGTGTCGCTCTGCACGGGAAGACTTGCCTGCTGCCAGCTGTCGAAACCGCCGATCACGTTTGTAATGTTTCGGAAGCCGGCTCGTTGCAGGAGGCTGCAAGCGATCATGCTGCGATATCCGCTCTTGCAATGCACCGCGATGGGCCGGGTGCGGTCGATCTCCGGCGGAGAAACTTTGAAATTATCCAGCGGCCACCAGGCTGCTCCCGCGATGTGTCCGGCCTGCCACTCGGATTCGCGGCGTACATCGAGCACTTGAGAAGCGTGAGTCTTCAGTCGATCATGCAGGGTTTGCACCGTGACCTGGGGTAGCTGGGCGAGTTCGAAACCTTCTTGTTTCCATGCGGCAACGCCACCGTTCAAATATCCGCGCGCATCTTCGATGCCCACGCGCGCCAACCTGAGACGAGCTTCGGAAAGCTGCTCGGGAGAATCCGCGATCAGCACTGGGCGAGCAGACAAGCCCATAACCGTAGCCGCCCATGAGGCAAACTGCCCTGATAGGGCGATGTTCACCGAGCCGGGGACGTGCTCGAGCGCGAACTGATCGCCGCCGCGGACGTCGAGGGCGAGCACGTCCTCGTCCAACATCGACTTCAACTCGCGAGCAGAAATCGGGGGCAACTCGGGGAGAGCGGAGAGCGTGGGTGCGCCTGCACGATTGATTTCCGCATCCTGCAGAAAATACTCGGGACGTGCCGGCAAGTTCGCGGTCAACTGCCGAATGAACTCTTCCCTGGTTCTGATTTGCAGTGCGTAGTTGGTAAGCCGCTCAGTGCCGATTGTCGACGACCGCTCGGCCCGCATGTTGCGCCCGCATAGCGAACCGGCCCCGTGCGCCGGATAGACGAGAACGTCATCGGCGAGCGTGAGCAGCTTGCGATGCAGACTATCGTAGAGCATGCCCGCCAGTTCCGCGGGGGCGTGCGTCCTCGAGAGGTCGGGCCGACCAACATCGCCAAGGAACAGTGTGTCGCCGGTCAGAACCGCCCAGGGGTTGGGAGATTTTTCTTCATCTGTGATTACGAGGCAAACGCTTTCCGGGGTGTGTCCCGGCGTATCCAGCACCTTGAGACGTGCTTTGCCTACCAGTAACTCGAATTCATCATGCACGTCGACGTGGGGGAACTTGGCTCCGGCCCTGGCTCCGATGTAAATCTTGGCCCCAGTGCGCGCGGCAAGCTCATTGTGTCCGGAGACAAAATCAGCGTGCAGGTGTGTTTCGAAGATATGGCGGATCGTGGCCCCGTTTTTCTCCGCAGCTTGCAGGTAAATTTCCACATCGCGCTGAGGATCGACCACGACTGCCTCGCCCTGTGATGCCAACATGTAGGAAGCGTGTGCCAGACAACCCAGATAAAACTGTTCGAAGTACATGATCGTCGCCTCGTCCAATTTCAGAGAATAACCGAGAACCCAAACCAGATCATCCTCATCATAGCTCCACCATCAAAGGATAGGGAGACTTCCCGTGGCATAAATGAAACACAAGTCTGTCGTTCTATGTTTTCCTGGGCAGAGGAAAACTTGGCACGATTGCACTCCGATTTTTGCGCTACAATCAAGTTCGATGCTCTGGCTGCCTCACGGCCGAGGCCAAGGCGAAGACGACAAAATCCTGTTCTCCCCAGGAGGTAGTTCGATGTACCGGCCCCCTACTGACAGTATTGGATCTAAAGGATTGCTCGATGTCGAATCAACGATTCGCGGACTCACCCAGGATTTCTGCACCGCATTCAACACCGGCAACTATGATCAGGTAGCAGCATTATTCGCTTCCGACGGCGTGCTTATGCTTTCGCATCGCGAGTCGTCGCAGGGATCGAAAGGGATCGAACGCGTGCTGCGACAGTACGGCGACTCGGGATACCAGAATTTGCGCTTTGAAACCATGCGTGTGGATTATTCGGGTGACATGGCGATTGAAATGGGACGCTACACAGTTTCTCTCGAGATGGGAAAAACAACTGCCTCCGATGCCGGAAAGTTCCTGCGTGCATGGCGTCGCCTCGGCGCCTGGCGGATTGTCGGCGATTCCTGGAGCAGCAGCTTGCCCATCGTTGGTCAAGAAATTAAAGATCGGGGAATAGGTCTCGGCGGAGACGCGAAAGTTGCGTAGCAGGATGAACCGAGTTTGCAATTGCGCGACGGCAATTTCCCGCTGTAAGTTTCGACAACCATGAGTGAACCGGTTTCCGGCCCGATCGCTTCTGGAACTCTCAAGTCCGCTGCCGAGCTGACCGCCATCGATTGCGGCGCGGCGGCGCGCTTCTGCCCGAATTGCTCTGCGGAACTGCAAGAGCATCGCTGCAAACTGAGTTGCCCGCGCTGCGGGTTTTATCTCAGCTGTTCCGATTTCTACTGATCGAAGCCGCAGTCGGCGTTTCAACTTGCTCGAAGGCCGGGTGCTAACTTCTAGTGCTGTACCAGGACGACCTGACAGTGCCCCACGCTTCCATCTACAATAATGGGGGACACCAACTCATCATCGAGGATAGAAAAATGCAACGCAAGGCAAGCGCAGTCTGGAAGGGCGGACTGAAGGATGGCAAGGGCGCTGTATCATCATCGAGCGGTGTACTGAACAGCACTCCTTATTCTTTCAGTACGCGATTTGAGAACACTCCGGGCACGAATCCTGAAGAATTGATTGCGGCGGCACACGCCGGTTGCTTTTCGATGGCGCTTTCCGGCCAGTTAGGCGCCGCCAACCTGACGGCATCCAGCATTGAAACGACGGCCACCCTTACCATGGAAAAACTCGATTCTGGCTGGACGATCACTGCCGTGCATCTGGATGTGATCGGCCACGTACCCAATGCCGATCAAGCTGCGTTCCAGAAGGCCGCGGATAACGCGAAGAGTGGCTGCCCGGTGTCGAAGGTTCTCAATGCGAAGATTACAATGACGGCGAAGTTGGAAGGATAAGCTCAAGCCTCAGGCTCCAGGCGCTGAAGCCGGTAGCTTGGAGTCCAGAGCCTGGAGTCCAGAGCCTGAAGCTTGTCTATACGTTTGACAGCCAACTGTGCCCCTGTAGAATATTGCTTGTGGTTCTCTCCTGAAAGATGGCCCGCAAGGGTTGTCCTGTAACCGAATCACTTTTTGCCATCGTGGCGGAATTGGCAGACGCGCATGGTTCAGGTCCATGTACCCGCAAGGGTGTGGGGGTTCGAGTCCCTTCGATGGCACCAACATTTCCCTCTTGCATTTTGCGTTGGTCGTCAATTTCTTGACGATGCGATGACAAATGATCCGATGGCCCTCCCGTATAATTGCTGCGACTTGCCATGTCTGCCAGCCTCGATCAGATACTTGCCGCAACCCGGCGCGGAGTTGCCGGGACCAAAGCCGCGGCCGACCTGCGCCAACTCGAGCGGCAGGCTGGAAACCACCTTCCGCGCGGCTTTCGGCGCATTCTGGAATCGATTAGCCACAGTGGCATTGCGGTCATCGCGGAACTGAAACCAGCTTCGCCGTCGCGCGGCCTCATTCGTCCTGACTTCGATGCCGCGAGCCTGGCGCAAGAACTCGAAGCTGCGGGTGCGGCCGCTTTGTCAGTCTTGACGGACGTGGAATTCTTTCAGGGATCGTTGGACAATCTGCGGCGTGCGTCGGCCAGCACAACACTGCCGTGCCTGCGCAAAGATTTCATAGTGGATGAATTTCAGTTGCTGGAAGCGCGAGCCAACGGCGCCGACGCAATTCTGCTGATTGTGGCCGCGTTGTCGCAGGCGGAATTGAAAAAGCTGTCTCACCGCGCCGCCGAATATGACCTCGACGTTTTGTGCGAAGTGCACGACGCGGAGGAACTACAACGAGCCGCAGACTCAGAGTGCACGCTGATTGGCGTGAACAATCGCAACTTGCGAACTTTTCAGGTCGACCTCGAAACGGCAATGCGCTTAGAGCAGTCGATTCCGAAGAATGCGTTTCGTGTCGCGGAGAGCGGAATCCACTGCGGGGTGGATATCGCTCGTCTCCTTTCGGCCGGTTATCAGGCATTTTTGATCGGTGAATCTCTAATGAAGGCAAAATCGCCCGGAGAGGCACTGAAGGGGCTTCTAGTTGACGCGCAACGCGAACTTCACGCGCCGGTCAAGAAATGAGTCTCGATCAAACTTGGAACTGAGAACAGAGAACTGGATTTTATGACGTGGGTAAAGATTTGCGGAATCACGAATCTTGAGGACGCTCTAACCGCGGTCGAAGCGGGCGCGGATGCCATTGGATTCGTGTTCCACGACAAAAGCCCGCGCAACGTCGGAGTGAACGCCGCGCGGAATATTGTCGAAGAGTTACCGGACAGAGTGGAGAAAGTTGGAGTGTTTGTAAATCAGCCCGAGGATTCCATTTGCTCGGTCGCAGACCAGGCTGGACTGAGTGCGATCCAAATGCATGGAGACAACGAGGATCCTCACGTCGCGGATTTGATTGCACAACGCCGACCCGATCTGAAAATTCTGGTTGCTATTTCGATGCGCGGACGTGAGCCCGACGGTCGGGCCATGATGTGGAGCTCGCAGGCAGTTCATGCTTTCCTCGCGGACTCTGGCGGCTCGTCAAGACTCGGGGGCACAGGAGAGGCGTTCGACTGGCAAAAGGAGCGGAAGAGAATTGGAGTCATCGCCAGCCTCGGAAGAGTTATCGTCGCCGGCGGGCTTAATCCCGATAACGTTCCTGAGGCAATGCGAATATTGAAACCCTGGGGGGTCGATGTTTCTTCCGGCGTTGAATCCAAGCCGGGCAAGAAAGATCCGGCAAAAGTTCAAGCCTTCGTAGCTGCCGTTCGTCAAGCGGAGGGGCTTATATAAGAGATGGCAACCGCAACAATCGCGAAGAGCAACAGATCGGGCAAATTCGCCCTCAAAGGCCGCTTCGGCGTCTACGGTGGACGGTACGTCCCGGAGACGCTGATGGCTGCGCTTGAGGAGCTTGAGCGCGAATACGAGAAGGCGAAACGAGACCGCAAATTCCAACACCGCCTGGATGAACTCTTGCGCACTTATGCCGGGCGGCCGACACCATTGTTTTTCGCACAACGGCTAAGCGGCAAACTTCGTGGTGCGAAAATCTATCTCAAGCGCGAAGATCTCCTTCACACCGGCGCGCACAAAATCAACAACTGCCTGGGGCAGGGCCTGCTCGCCGAACGCATGGGCAAGCGCCGCATCATCGCCGAAACCGGCGCGGGACAACACGGCGTCGCAACCGCGACGGTCTGCGCTCTGCTCGGCTTCGAGTGCGTGGTCTACATGGGCACCGAGGACATGCGACGGCAGGAGCTGAATGTTTTTCGCATGCGCCTGCTCGGAGCCGAAGTTCGCGGCGTGGATTCGGGCTCCCGCACTCTGAAAGACGCCATCAATGAGGCCATGCGCGATTGGGTGACCAACGTTCGCACCACGCACTATCTTCTCGGCAGCGTATTGGGCGCGCATCCGTATCCCACGATGGTGCGTGATTTTCACAAGGTCATTGGTCGTGAAGCGCGCGCGCAGATTCTCAAAGCCGAGGGCAAGCTGCCCGCGGCGATTATTGCTTGCGTCGGTGGCGGGTCGAATTCCATCGGCATCTTCCATGATTTCATCAAGGACACGCGAGTCAAGCTCATCGGCGTGGAAGCTGGTGGACGGAGCGAGCGCCTGGGTGAACATGCCGCGCGTTTTCACGGAGGTTCACCGGGAGTGTTGCAGGGAACCTACTCATACTTGCTGCAAGATGCGGCGGGGCAGGTGTCGAATACGCATTCGGTGTCGGCCGGTCTGGACTATCCATCGATCGGCCCGGAGCATGCGGCTCTTCATGATTCGGGACGTGCGGAATATGTTTCAGCATCGGACGCGGAAGCGCTCGACGCCTGCACTCTGCTGGCTCGCACCGAAGGCATTATTCCAGCGCTCGAGTCGGCGCACGCTGTCGCCGAGCTGGTAAAACGCGCGCCCAGTATGAAGAAATCGGAAATCGTGATCGTAAATGTTTCCGGACGCGGAGATAAAGACATCGGAATCTTAAGGGAGAACCTGAAACTGGACAGCTAGATCGATTTGGATCTCCAAATTGACGAACGCCGATTCTTGATCATGCCCTTGTGCTTTCAAACTCGTCCTTCTCTGGTCGCCTACGTCACTTGCGGCGACCCGGATCTGGCGACCACGCGAGATATCGTTCTATCTGCCATCGAGGCCGGTGCCGACGTAATTGAACTGGGCGTGCCGTTCAGTGATCCCGTGGCTGACGGCCCGGTCATTCAGCGCGCCAGCCGGCGGGCGCTCGATCAAGGCACGACATTAGTCGATGTGCTGAAGCTCGCGGCGGAAGTGCGCCAGCATGCTCAATCAACCGGGTTGATTGTCTTCTCGTATTTGAATCCGATTCTACGCATGGGATTGGAGAAGTTTTGCAGGGTAGCGCGCCATGCGGGAGTTGACGGAGCACTGCTTACAGATTTGCCGGTGGAAGAAGCGGGCGACTACCTGCGGGAGATGCGGCGAAACGAATTGGCCACTGTGTTTCTCGCGGCCCCGACCAGCACCGACGAGCGCTTGAAGCGCATCGCGGAAGCTTCGACGGGTTTTGTCTATGCGGTATCGCGCACCGGTGTGACTGGAGCCCGCCAGCAGTTGGCAAAAGATGCGCGGAAGCTTGTCTGTCGCCTCCGCAAGCACACGAAACTGCCGATTGCCGTCGGGTTCGGAATTTCAACCGCCGAGCAATTCGCAGCAGTGGGAGAATTTGCCGATGCGGTAGTGGTAGGCAGCGCCATTGTTGAAACGATCGAGCGCAATCCCGGCAAAGAAGCGGTGCGTGTGGCAGAATTTATTCAACAGCTCTCAGCCGTCAGCTCTCAGCGTTCAGCTAAACAACGGTGAGTCTTGCATTTGAGTTTGTGGTTGAACTGAGAACTGATAGCTGACGGCTGAGAGCTAGTAGCGTCTTATGGACATTTCCGATTGGCGTAAGAAAATCGACGAGCTTGACCGCCGACTGGTGGAATTGTTGAGCCAGCGCGCGCAGGCGGCGCACCAGATTGGCAAGTTGAAACGTGACATCGGCATGCCCATCTACGAGCCCGATCGCGAGCATGCCGTATTCGAGAACGTGCGAAAAGTGAATTCGGGGCCGTTGCCCGATCGTGATCTGCTTTGCATTTACGAGCGCATCATGGACATCATGCGCCAGATTCAGCAAGAAGAAATTGCGCCCAAGCAGACATCGACTGCAGGCTCCGGTGATACAGAATTGGATTCAGAAGTGAACGACTGAAATAGCTATCAGCTTTCAGCGGTCAGCTCTCAGCAGAAGACGACTGAGCCGGCCGCCACGAACTGATAGCTGACGGCTGAGAGCTTCCCCATGATCGTCGCAATGCAAGAATCGGCAACTGAGCAGCAGATCCAGCAGGTTGTGGAACACCTGATCGAGATGGGCTTCTCAGTGCATCGTTCTACCGGCGCACGGCAGACGGTTGTCGCTGCGGTTGGAGCGCGTGTCGATTTTGATATCCGCAATCTCGAAGTGCTGTCAGGAGTCGAGCACGTTCACCGCATCAGCGCGCCTTACAAGTTGGCGGGACGAAGTTTCCGGCCGCAAGGCACAACAATCGAGTTCGCCAACGGAGTGAAAATTGGTGGCGAGCAAGTAGTCGTGATGGCAGGCCCTTGCTCGGTGGAATCGCGCGATCAGCTTTTCACCACGGCCGAGCGCGTCGCGAAAGCCGGAGCGCGCGCGCTTCGTGGCGGCGCTTTCAAACCACGCAGTTCTCCTTATTCGTTTCAGGGACTCGGCCTGGAAGCTCTAAAACTCTTACGCGAGGCCGGCGATCGCTTCGGTTTGCTCGTCATCAGCGAGGTCATGGAGATCTCACAAATAGCCACAATGCTGCCTTTTGTGGATATCTTCCAGGTGGGCGCGCGCAACATGCAGAATTTCAATTTGTTGCGTGAATTGGGAAAAATCAAGAAGCCGGTTCTGCTCAAGCGCGGCATCGCCGCGACTTTGGAGGAACTTCTACTTTCCGCCGAATACATCATGGCTGGCGGGAACTACGACGTAATTCTATGCGAGCGCGGCATTCGTACCTTCGAGACCTACACTCGCAATACGCTTGATATCTCGGCAATCCCAGTCATTCACAAGCTCTCGCATTTGCCCATGGCTTCCGACCCTTCGCACGGCACCGGCATTCGTGACAAAGTTGCTCCAATGGCGCGGGCTTCCGTAGCTGCTGGCGCAGACGTGCTTTTGATCGAGGTGCATCACGATCCCGATAAAGCATTGTCGGATGGTGCACAATCGCTCTATCCCGATCAATTTTCCGAGTTGATGGATCAGTTGCGCATCATCGCGCCCGCCGTTGGCCGCAAGATTGCATGATTCTGTATTCGTTGGTGAAAGCAGTCGATGTCTATTCGCCAAATCACGATCATCGGCACCGGCCTGATCGGCGGATCGCTCGCTTTGGCTTTGAAGAAGCACCGGTTCGCTGGACGAATCATCGGCTGCGATCGCGCGCCTGTGCTCGAACGTGCACGAAGTAAGGCGGCAATTGACGGCGGACACTCTAATGCTGCCGATGCCATTCGCGGGAGCCAGATCATCGTTCTGGCAACCCCCGTTAGCGGAATCATCGATTTGATCGAGCGGCTCGGCCCTGCGCTCCCTCCAAAAGCTTTGCTCACGGATGTCGGCAGCACTAAACGGGAAATTTTGGAACGTGCAACAACGGTCTTTCAAAAGAGCACCAGGCTTCGGTTTCTTGCCGCGCATCCCATGGCCGGCAAGGAACAGTCTGGCGTGGAATTTGCCGATCCCGATCTTTTTCAAAACGCACCCTGGTTTGTGACTCCGGTTCCTGGGCAGAAGATTTATAACGATCTGAGCGGAGAGTATCTGGAGTGGGTGGAAAAGATCGGCGCACGCATTGCCAGCATGGATGCCGATGAGCACGACCAACTCTGCGCGTGGATCAGCCATCTGCCGCAGATGGTCTCAACCGCGCTGGCCGCTTCGTTGGTCGATGAATACGGCTCGGATGCCCCGCTGCTCGAAGCTGGTGGCCGCGCATTGCGTGAGATGACGCGTATATCGAGCAGTCCTTATTCTGTGTGGCGTGACATTGCGCTCACTAACAAGACGAATATTCGAAACGGACTTTTAAAACTGGAGCAGCATCTGGCGCACATCCGCGAAAACCTCGACACGCGTGAGCTGGCGATGGAGTTTGAGCGGGCTCACCTGCTGAGAAAAATTGGAGTCACAAAAAAGAAACAGCTGGATTGAGTCATTGATTCATCGACAAAGCGGGCAGATAGGACAATGATTCGACGATCCGATGGCTCAACAACTCAATTCTCATTTAGAATCTCTTTTTCATGAACAAGGTCGTTGACAATGCCGACGAGGCGATCTGCGATATTTCCGACGGCGCCACCGTCATGGTTGGCGGCTTTGGGCTCTGTGGGATTCCCGAGAACTTGATCCGCGCCCTTGTCCGCAAGGGCGTGAAGAATCTAACTACAATCAGCAACAACGTCGGCGTGGACGGCTTTGGCATGGGCCTGCTGCTCTCCGCCGGGCAAATTCGCAAACACATCGGAACCTATGTTGGCGAAAATAAGCGGCTGGAGCAGATGGTTCTGCAAGGAAACATTGAGCTTGACCTGGTGCCGCAAGGAACGTTTGCCGAGCGCATGCGAGCCGGCGGCGCGGGAATCCCGGCCTTCTTCACACCCACCGGCGTGGGTACGATCGTGGCGGAGAACAAGGAAACTCGCGAATTTGACGGCCGCATGTATGTGATGGAGCGCGCGCTGAGAGCCGATTTCGCATTAGTCAAAGCCTGGAAGGGCGACAAGTGGGGCAACCTCGTGTATCGCAAAACAGCCCGCAACTTCAACCCGATGATGGCAACTGCCGCCAAGGTTACGATTGCGGAAGTCGAGCATCTATGCGAAGTGGGCGAACTCGCGCCCGACCTCATTCACACACCCAGCGTCTATGTGAATCGCATCTTCCAGGGCAAGGCGTACGAGAAGCGGATCGAGAGAAGAACCACAAGAAAGGCGCAGGCCAACCAACAACTATGAACAAAACCGGCAAAGACGTCGAAAAACGCGAGCGCATCGTGAAACGAATCGCGCAGGAACTCCGTGACGGCTTCTACGTCAACCTCGGCATCGGCATGCCTACGCTGGTTGCGAATTACGTTCCTCCCGGCATCGACGTAATCCTGCAAAGTGAAAACGGAATGTTGGGCATCGGACCTTTTCCGGTCGAAGGGCAAGAGGATTGTGACCTGATCAACGCGGGCAAAGAAACCATCAGCGAAATGGCAGGCACAGCCTATTTTTCGAGTGCCGATTCATTCGCCATGATTCGCGGCGGCCACATCGACCTGAGCGTTCTGGGCGCCATGGAAGTCGACGAAGACGGAAACCTAGCGAACTGGATGATCCCCGGGAAAATGGTGAAAGGCATGGGCGGCGCGATGGATCTGGTTGCGGGCGCGCGCCGCGTGATTATCGCCATGGAGCACACGACCAAAGACCTTCAGGCAAAGATTCTGAAGAAATGTACACTGCCGCTGACCGGCGTGAGGGTGGTGAATACAATTGTCACGGAAATGGCCGTCATTCAAGTGACGCCTAAAGGTTTGATGCTGGCGGAAATCGCGCCCGGATTGAATGCTGACGATGTACAGCGCGTGACCGAACCAACGCTGATCGTCAGTCCTAATCTCAAGACCATGGCGAACTGACATCGCCCTACTGCGCACCAGCAAAGCTTTTCATTCTTGCCGCTTCAAACTCATCGCCCTTTTGCCAGCTCACCAATTTGCTTTGGGACGCGGCCTCCCATCCCAGCACAAATCCAAATCGCGCCATCGCGGCATCGCCAGTGAAATCCATGCTCGGATGGTATTCGTCGCTCGGCTGATGATAATGCTTTGAGGTGAACTCTTCTGCCTGCTGCATGCCCCAGGCAGCGTCGTGTCCTTTATATTTTGTGCCTTCGTTTACCGAGAAAGCCGGAATGCCAACGCGTGCCAGGCTAAAGTGATCGGAGCGGTAGTAATGCCCGGCCTCAGGGCGCGAATCGGGACGAATTGTCAGGCGGAAAGTTTTCGCCATCGCCTCGACCTCAGAATAGAAATTCGTGCGTTCCGCTCCAGAAACTTCCACTTCCTCAGGCGAGCCCAGCGGCGGTATATCGTCGTAGTTTAGATCGAGGCTGATCTTGCCCGCTGGGACGGGCGGATGCTTGCCCAGATATTCCGATCCCAACAAACCCTGCTCCTCGCCCGTCACTGACGCAAACAGAATGGACCGGTGCGGTCTTTGCCCGGCCTCAGCGTAGGTGCGCGCAATCTCCAGCAAAATGCCACAGCCGGTCGCGTTATCGTTGGCGCCGTTGTAGATGTTGTCGCCAGGCATATCCGGGCGAATGCCAAGATGATCGTAGTGAGCCGTATACATCACGGCTTCGCTTCTCAACCTGGAATCTGATCCCGGGAGCATAGCCAACACGTTGTTCGATTCAAATGGACGGATCTTGCTGACCATGTGCGCTTTCAATTTCACGGGCATAGCTACCGGGTGAAAATCGCGCGAGCGCGCATCCGTCATCATCTTGTCGAGGTCCATGCCGGAAGTGTTCGCCATTTGTTTCGCCACCTCGAACTGAACCCACGACGCAACCTTCAACTTCGGTGAACCGTCCAGTTTGAGATACGACTTCTCTCCGGAATTTGAGTTGCGCACAACCTCCCAGGGATAACTCGCCATCTCAGTCTGATGAATAAGAATCACGCCCACAGCGCCTTTGCGCGCCGCTTCTTCATATTTATAGGTCCATCGTCCGTAATAGGTCAGAGCTTTCCCTTTGAAGAAATTCACATCGTCAGAGGGCGGCTCATTGACCAGCACCAGCAGAACTTTGCCGCGCACATCGACGCCCTTGTAGTCGTCCCATTTATATTCAGGAGCTTCGATTCCGTAACCCACATACACGATTTCCGCATCCACGTCAGACTGTTGCTGTTGCGTCTGGTCGTAGGCGACGTATTCGTCGAGCGGCTTGAGGCTCTTCCCTTCACCGTGCGCCGCTATCAGAGAGAATGTCGTTTCCGGCTCCGGCGTGATGCCAACCATCGGAACTTTCTGCAGATAAGTGCCGTTGTCGCCGGCCGGCTTCAGACCGTAAAGCGCAAATTGAGTGCCGATGTATTCCGCGGCAATGTCACCTCCGCGCTGCCCGGTGCCGCGACCTTCGAGGAGGTCATGAGACAGAAAGCGCACATGCGCCCGGATGCGCTCGGGATCGATTTTCTGCATAGCCGCGAATGCGGCGCCCGGCAGCCGCACGGAATCGGTTGATGTTCTGGAATGCTTACGCGATGACTGCGCCGCGGAAATGTTCGACAACGCTACAATTACGAAAAGCGCAACGATGCCAGCATGAATCCTCAAAGGCTCCCCCAAGAGTCACGACTCGGATAAGGTTTTCATTGTACGGGAAAGTGGCAGAAAGGCAGCGTTACCAGTGGAGTGCCTTGGGTTCGATCTGGATTGGTTGTGGTCCTAAGGGACGCACGTACCAATTCCCGGCGCCGAACCCGGACTTTCGTTATTCCAGTTTCGCCCGCGACCGCGGACTAGTTCTTCGAGCCTCAACCCGCGCGAAAATCAGGGATCTGCTCGCCGGCAAAGAAAACCGGTTTGGGCCCTTCGCCCACGGCTTTCGCAGCCTTTCGGTTGATTTCTTCGATCTCTTTCCGGTCCCAGCCCACGCTTGAGATTTCAATCTCTCCATCCTGCGCAATCCAGAAAATGGAGGGCACGTTCGTGAGGCCGTAGGCGTTCGACGCGGGATAGCTGTTCGTGTCATCCAGCAATACCGGAAAAGTCAGGCCGTATTCTTTGATAAACGCAGCCGTATCTTTCTTTTCGTTCTGAGAGACGCCGACAATGGTTACATTTTTCCCGCCATGAGCTTTGTAAATCCGCTCAAGAAACGGGAAGGTGTACTGGCACACAGGGCACGAGATTTTGAAAAAAGCGGCGACCACCGGACCGCGAGTAAGCGCTTCGCGCAAGGAGAATTGCTTTCCATCCATCGTTTGCAGCTTGAAATCCGGTGCGGATACTCCCGCGTTCAACGCAGCCATGTTTGCTCCTCCAAAGATGTTACGAAACCATTTCACAGGTGCACCCATCTTAGATGATCTCCGCCGCCCGCAGGATTTTCCGGGCCAGCCCCGTCAAAGGCAAAGTCGAAAGTCGGGATGTCTGTACCCAGCGCCCGGCCAAGCCAGCAGGAGCCGGGCCAGCCACTACTCGAACCACATAGTCGGTCACCGTGATCGAATGGCGAAGAGTGAGCCACCCGGCAGTGGAACCGTTCGCACCGGCAATCTCCGGCAACTCCCACATGCCGGGCATCAGCGTGGCGGCCTTCGAGCGCTGAACCATGAAGATCGCACCGTCGCGGAAACTGAGCGCGTAGCGAATTTCCCGCTTTGTCTGCCTGGTTCTCTGCGCTGGCCTGGGCCGTTCTCCGCGGGTCGCGCACAGTTCAGACACTGGGCACAGCGGACATTGGGGCTGTCGCGGCAGGCATACGGTTGCGCCCAGTTCCATCATGGCTTGATTGAAATCACCGGGACGGCGGCGACTAAGCAGTTCTTCCGCGGAGCGCCACAGATTCTCACCTGCCAGATTTTTCCCGTGCACCCGCTGCAACACGCGCTCGACGTTTCCATCGACTACGGCGACAGGCTCATCAAAAGCGATGCTGGCAATCGCCGAAGCGGTGTAGCGGCCAATTCCAGGCAGCGCACGCAAACCCTCCGCCGTCTCGGGAAGTTTTCCTCCATGCTCCTTCACAATCTTCTTTGCCGCCGCGTGCAACATGCGGGCACGTCGGTAATATCCAAGCCCGCTCCAGGCCGCCAACACTGACGATTCGCGGGCCGAAGCCAGCTTCTCGATGGTCGGAAAACGTCGCAGAAATTTGTGGTAATGATCGGTGACCGCAGCCACCCGAGTCTGTTGCAACATGATTTCTGAAAGCCAGACACGATACGGATCGCGATCGCGACGCCAGGGCAAATCTCGTTTATTGCGGTCAAACCATCCGAGCAGACGCTTCTGAAACCTGCTCGCGTCTGCCGCCTCCAAAGCGTCTTGTGCTGTCATCTACGCTCGCATACAACCTTCGCGCCATTAAACACTACAAACCATCGAACAATTTCGGAGGCGCCGCATGTCGCGATTCTACTGCAAACACCGGGGGCTGTCGGAAGGTGTTCCTCGCGTTTCCTTCGGCGCGGAGGAGTGTGACCGGGGATGCCTCCCGTTGACCTTCGCCACTCGAGAGAGAATAATGACTGAGCCTGGTGTCCGCAATCCACGAGTGCCAGTTTACGCGCTCAAGAAATCGAAGGAGTTCCATGAACGACTTCAACTGCAAGGTAGAAGAAGCTTCCGCGCGTATCAACAAATCGGTAGCCGAGGCCGCGACCACCGTGGAGAAGGAAGCGGCGGAGTTGATTACCTATCTGAACGACGAGGTAGTGCCCGCTGTCCGCCAGCACTCGACCAAGGCATTGCGAATCGCGGCCGAGAAATTGGCCAACCTTGCGGACTACATGGAGAAGAATCAGTCTCCTCGGAAGTGAACAGTTTGTCCCTTCGCTATTCTCCGCGCACGATTCGCTATGGCAGGAACCGTGAGTCGTCCTTTGCCATCATGGTCGCTGTTCTTTCTGTCTCTTTCCTGTTGACCGGCTGTGGAGAACACAAGCAAGCGCACGTCGACGTTCCGCCCCCGCCGCCCATCAGCGAACCCGAACCCCACGCAAGTGCGAACTCCGAGCCACCAGCCAAGACGACCATACCTGCACAACCAGACGAAGACGCGTTCCGGATTCCTGCGGACGCGAAACCCATTTCCGTGGAGACCGGCTTGGCAAGCTGGTACGGAGGCCCATATCACAATCGCCGCGGTTCCAATGGCGAGATCTACAACATGCACGCCATGACCGCTGCCCATCGGACGCTTCCGTTGGGTTCAATTGTGCGCGTGACTAACGTCAAGACCGGAAGCTCTGCCATGGTGCGAATCACCGATCGCGGTCCGTTTATCGAGGGCCGCGTGCTCGATCTCTCGCAGGCTGCGGCCAAGAAGATTGACCTTCTGCAGGCAGGCGTTGCCATGGTTCGCATCGAAGTGTTGCGCACGCCATCGCCTTTGGAAACGGGCGGAAGATGGGCGGTGCAGATTGGCGCCTTCGACGAAGAGCACGCCGCCGATAAGCTGGCTGACCATCTGTCGCACCGCTATCAGACTGCGAAGGTGCAATGCTTCAGCAGCCCGGTCGGCGACTGGTGGGTGCGAGTGCGAGTGCAGGACGACGATCGCAAACTCGCCGAAGAAGTCGCACGCAAGACCCAAACCTCCCAAGGTTCGATCTTCCTGGTAAGACTCGACTAAGAAGCCTGGGAAGCGCCCGAATCTCAACCGAAACCTCCGACATCGAATTCGCCTGCACCAGCAACCGCACTGCTAATGTCTCGTCCGATCGGGTATAGTAGGCACGCGCTTCCCCCGTCCTGGCGACGCCCGCGCTACGGCGCGTTGTGTCTCCAATCTCGAACTGTGGACGTGTCATGAACGACTGTCTGTTCTGCCGCATCATTCGCGGAGAAATACCTTCCAAGAAAGTCTACGAAGACGATCACACCTACGCCTTCGACGATATCAATCCGCAAGCCCCGACGCATGTGCTGGTCGTTCCCAAGAAGCACGTCCGCGGACTGAAGGAAGC
>DATNHO010000078.1:0-7504 GCA_035604895.1 Terriglobales bacterium
CACGGACGGTACTTGGGGTCGCCCAGGCCATCGTGCAGGACGCGCATAATGTCGAGGCAGACGTCGAGGCCGATGAAATCCGCCAGGGTCAACGGGCCCATAGGATGGGCCATCCCCAGCTTGAACACTTCGTCGACCGCCTCCGGCGTGGCTACGCCTTCCATCACCGCGAACATGGCTTCGTTCAGCAACGGCATCAGCACGCGGTTCGAGACAAAGCCCGGAGCGTCGTTCACCTCGACCGGCGTCTTCTCCAGTTTCAGTGACAGGTCGCGCACCGTCTGGAAAGTTTCATTCGAGGTCGCCAGCCCGCGGATGACTTCCACCAGTTTCATCACCGGCACGGGATTGAAGAAGTGCATTCCGATGACTTTGTCCGGCCGTTTGGTCAGAGCCGCAAGCTTGGTGATGGAGATCGACGAAGTATTCGAAGCAAGAATGGTTTCTGGCCGGCAAAGGCGATCGAGATCGCGAAAGATTTCTGTTTTGATGTCGAATTTTTCGGTCGCCGCTTCCACCACAAAGTCGCAGGCCGCAAGTTTTGCCCGCTCGACCACTGGCTCAATCCGCTTGATGGTCGCCGCCTTGTCGTCGGCGGTGATCTTGTTCTTGGCGACTTCGCGGTCGAGGTTCTTGCCAACTGTGGCTATCCCTCGATCGAGAAAGCGCTGTTCCACATCACACAACACCACGCCGTAACCGCCGCGGGCAAATACATGCGCAATGCCATTGCCCATCGTTCCAGCGCCGACCACGCCTACGCGTTGAATGTTCATCAGGGCTTCTCCCACAAAGCAATAGGAAAACCCCAGAGTCTAACACCTTGAGGATTGCGCCGGGAGGAGACGTTGCAAGCAACGTCTGTACAGCGCTGTAGAGACGGAGCTTGCTCCGTCTAAGGCTGCGGAGCAGGGAGCTGAGATGATCGGCTGTTAGTCCCGGTCGAGGCTTTCGTCGATTGCGACTTTGCCGCTCTTCTCCACGGTGATGACGCGATGAACGCTCTTGAATCCCGACAGCGTAATGTCCACAACGTAGTTGCCGGGATCCAGGTAGAGTTCTACCGGTGAGTTCTTGTCGAGAATGCGGTTGTTAATGGCAACCTGTGCGCCCTTGGGCTGCGTCTTGACGCTAACGGCGCCCATTCCGGCGGTATCGCCGCCGCCAAAGATCTTCTTGAACTTGCCCCCGATCTTGATGTCGTCGGTGTTACCTAACGCCTTCAGGCTGGGCGACAAGCGGAAGGTTTGCCCGATCTGCAGATTGGCCGACGTGGTTTCGTCCAGGTAGCCCTGCTTCTTAAACGCGAAGCTGTGGTTTCCGGCTTTGTCCACCGTGATCTGGGCGGGAGTGACTCTGCCGGTGTCTTTGCCATCCATCCAAATCGCGACGCCGGCAGGATCGCTGGTCACAGCAATCGTGGCCGTCAGCTGGCCGAGTTGCACGCTGATGAACGACTTGCTGCCTGAGCCGACATCAATGTTGCGGGTTTCAGAGGCGTAGCCGGGCTTGCTGATGGTCAGCGTATGCTGTCCGGGATTGAGTCCAGCAAGATTAAACGGTGTGACCCAGGCGGAGTTGTTCTGTCCATCGATCTGAATCTGCGCCCCCGCCGGGGTTGAAGTGACATTCAACTGCCCGGGAACGATGGCCGGAGCCATGGGCTTGGCCTTTACTTTCTTTTTGTTGTATTTGGGCTGAACTGAGACCGCGTGCGGTTCCGCCGTTACCTGCTCCGGGGCCACTTGCTCGGGAGCCTGCACGGCGACAGGTGCTTGGGGCGCCGGGGTCGCGCTCGGCTGGGCTGCCGCGCTGGCAGCCGGCTGCGCTGGTGTGCTGTCATCGTCTGCGTTTTCGGAATGAATGTGCCATGCGATCACGGCCACAATTAGCAAAATGATCGCAACCGCGCCTGCGATTGAAGCCGCAAACAACTGCGGCGGAGTCTTCTTAATCTCGGCAACCGCTTTTTTCGCCACTTCGCGCGGCTGTACTTTTGGCTTCTCCGGCGGAGCACCCTTGAACACGGTCGCCTGCACGGCCTCGTGCTGCACGGGCTCGTCCGCAGGCCGCGGTGGCGGAGGCGGTGGAATGTACACCTCTTTAAGCGGCGGTAACTCATCGATCTCAGAGAAGCTGCGGCTTGCGGCCACGCCGGTTTTCGGGCCTTCAGCCATCATCGGATCGACGTGGATTTTCGGAGCTTCTACCTCGGGTTCGACAATTGCAGACGACATCGATGAGGACGGACCAGAATGCGAGGTGACCGAAAACGTCTCGAGAGCCTCCGCGGAGGTGTTGATCACGGGTGCGGCCAAGTCCAAGTTGGGCGTGATGAGTCCAGCGCTCGCGGAGTTCGCGCCGCTCCGTCCGATACCCGCCGCCGCAGCCTTGGCGGCAGGAGGCGCGGTGACGTCCTTGCTGCGAGCTTGAGGAGAAGTGACTGTTGGTGGCAACACTTTGCCCGCGGATACGGCCGGTTTAGAAGTAGGCTTGGGCTGCGACGTCGCCGCCGGCGCCGCCGGTTTCACGACCGGCGCAGGCTTCTGCGCCTGACCCGGCTTCGCGGCAGCGGCGGCCTTGGTGGCGCTTTCCTTGCACCGTTCCAGATCGTTCACCAAGTCTTGCCCCGACTGGTACCGTTCTTCCGGCGCTTTCGACAGCGCCTTCATAATGACCTGACTGAGCGCGGGATGAAGTTTGCGGTTTATCTGGTCGGGGGCGACCGGAGTCATTTCCGAGATCGATTGCCGTATCTGGTCCGCATCTTCGCCATCAAAGGCCTTGCGCTCCGTGACCATCTCGTAAAAAATTGCGCCCAGGCTAAATATGTTGGACGACGCTCCCAATGGATCTCCGCGCAGTTGTTCGGGAGACATGTAATGCAGAACTTCCGGAGCCTTGCCTGTGGCCTGAGCCGCGAACGCGCTCATGGTAGAAATTCCGAATCCCAGGATCTTCACCGTGCCGTCCCACGACACCATAATCTTGGCGGGCTCGAGGGTGTAGTGCACGATGCTCTTGGGGTGAGCGTGATCGAGGCCCTGGCAGGTTTGGCGGGCGATGTCCTGCAGATCCCAGATGGAGAATCCTTCTTTGCGGGCCAGCATGGTGGCTACGCTGTTGCCCTGCACATACTCCAGCGACGCGCAGAAAAGGCCGTCCATTTCCTCGGCGCCATAAAGCAAGGCGATGTTGTGGCTATTGAGAACCTTGCTGGCTTGTGCCTCTTCGAGCAGCCCTTTCACGAGCGTGGATGCCTGCTCGCCCAGCGGTTCCAGTTTGGCGGTCTTCAACGCCACAGTCTGCCCGCTTTCGGGGTCGGTGGCCTTATAAACGGAATTTATTTCCGAGTGCGCAATTTCGCTGAGTATTTCAAAGCGCCCGATTTTATTCGACATTATCTTCGCAGCCTCATGCAGGCAAACCGCAACGTTCCCTCGGTGGGGAAGACCTTGGGCACATCCTTTTGGGGGAACGGACGTAGTCAGGATAGTCCGGAAATAGAGCCGAAGTAGAGTTACGAAAGTGCTCGTAAATTCGATTGCGCGTTGGATCGAAGAAACTTTAGTACCGTAAATGGCTTTGCTCGGCGGGACGGGCGGGTACGGCCGTCCTCCACAGAATTCCCTAGTGAAGCCGTAACTTTGCGGGTTTTGTAATCGTTAATTATGTTAAGGACATTCAGGCGATTGCGGCCCGGGTGACATTTGTCATTCCATCTCGGTGACGATCTCCACTGGCATCCGGAGTCTCAATCAGCGATGCTGTGACTGGACGGCACGAAGTTGTCGGGGTCTGCACTCATCGGCTATGCTTAAAGTATTGGTGGGGCCCTCGTAGGCAGGCCAGATTTTCTCCCGGAGTTCGACCATGACTTTGACCCGTTTTGTCAGCAAGAATGCGTTCCGGAACAAGCGCCGCAGCATCTTGACCATCTTGAGCATTGGAGGATCGCTGCTGCTCCTCACGTTCCTGATCACCATCTGGCGAAGCTTCTATGACAGCAAGCCTACGGAAGAGTCGGCGCAACGCTTGATCGTTCGCCACAAGGTGTCACTGGTCTTTAATTTGCCCAGTTATTACCGGCAGAAAATTCAAGCCATGCCCCACGTCAAGGAAGTAGTGAATGAGCAATGGTTCGGCGGGCAGTATATGGATGACAAGCCGGAACACTACTTTGCGCAGTTCGGCACTGATCCACAGGAATTGCTGAAGGTGTACTCTGAGTTCAAGATACCCGCTGACCAACTCGAAGCCTGGCAGCACGATCGGGCTGGCGCTATTGTGGACGTGGGACTGGCGAACAAGTTTCACTGGAAGGTCGGCGACCGCCTGAACATTACCGGGAAGATTTTCCCGGTGAACCTGGAATTGACCATCCGCGGAATCTTCACGCCGCCGGATCCAACCCAGTCGATTTACTTCAACAAAGACTACATTGACGAAGGCTTTCCCCGGCTCAAAGGCAGTGACGGGTTTTTCGCGGTTCTGGCCGATTCGCCCGATTCCGTTCCGCGTGTGGCTGAGGCCATCGACGAGCAGTTCCGCAACGCTGACCGTGCCACCAAGACGGAGAGCGAGCACGCTTTCCAGTTGGGCTTCATTGGGATGCTGGGCAACATCAAAGCGTTCATCATGAGCATTTGCCTGGCAGTGGTCTTCACCATCCTACTGGTGTCAGCGAACACCATGGCGATGTCGATTCGCGAGCGGACACGGGAAGTCGCAGTGCTGAAGACCCTGGGTTTTACTCGCAACAGCATTTTGGGACTGTTCGTCGGCGAGGCGGTTTCGCTTGCGCTGGTGGGCGGGCTGATCGGTTCACTGCTTGCTTTCGTAGTGGTGAAGGGGATGGCAAGTCAGGGGGGAATGTTCACTGGCATGGCAGTCACTCCGATTACGATAGCGGTGGCGCTGATAATAGCGGCGGTGGTGGGTTTCGCCAGCTCCTTTGTGCCGTCCTATCACGCGGCGAAAGTAAATATTGTGGACGGTTTGCGTCACATCGGATGAATTTTTCGTGCACGTTCGCGTCCTCTAGAGAACGTAGCTAGCTACGTCTCAAGAGCGAGAGATTGCACGGGAAGGAAGATCGCTGGACCGGAAGAACGAGAATACAAATGGCAATCCCTCTCAGCTATAACGTGCGCAATCTGCGGCTGCGCAAGAGCCTTACGGTGATGACCGCCTTGGGAATCGCTCTCACCGTGGCCACAGCGGTTTTCATCATGGCGCTGCTGGCGGGCTTGGGGCGTGCTTTTGCCACTACCGGCGATCCTCTGAATGTGCTGATGCTGCGCAAAGGATCAGATTCGGAACTGGCCGCGGGCGGAGTGTCGCGAGACGCCATGCAGGTATTGAAAGACCTGCCTGGAGTCGCGAAGAGCGCCCAAGGCGAGCCCTTGGTTTCGGGCGAAGACATTCTGGTGGTGGTGATGCCGCGGAAGGGCGGTACGGGCGAGACCAACGTCACCACCCGATTCCTGACTCCGATTGGAATCGAAATGCGACCTAAAATCCATTTGGTCGCCGGCCGCTGGTTCACTCCCGGACAGAGGGAGGTTGTGGTCAGCAGCTCTATCAACAAGCGATTCGAGCATGCGGAGATTGGCGATACCGTTCACATCGGCAAGGGCGATTGGCCGATCGTGGGCATCTTTGACGCGAGCGGAACGGCGCATAGTTCCGAAATATGGGGCGACATCAACCAACTGGTGACCGATTTTGAACGTACCGTGTATTCCTCGGTGCTGGTGCGCGCGACCGACCCGGTCGCGGCGCTGGCGCTGAAGAACCGCGCGAACGATGATCAGCGCCTCGAACTCAATGGCCTGCTCGAACCTGACTATTATGCATCGCAAACCAAGTCGGGGGCGCCGATCAGAATTGTGGGCTGGATCGTGGCCTTTATTATGGCGGTTGGCTCCTGCTTCGCCGCCGCTAACACTATGTATGCGGCGGTGGCGTATCGCGGGCGTGAAATTGCGACCCTGCGCGTGATTGGATTTTCGCGTCCCAGCATTCTGACTTCGTTCATGCTGGAGTCCCTGCTTTTGTCTCTGCTTGGAGCGACGCTCGGCATCCTCCTGATGTTGCCGTTCAACGGAATGACCACAGGAACGCAAAATCAGGTGACCTTCAGCGAGGTCGTGTTCAGCCTGCAAATGACGCCGGTCGTGGTTTTCAGTGCCATTGTGTTTGCCCTGATCATGGGTGTCGTGGGCGGGTTTGCTCCCGCGTGGCACGCGTCGCGCCGAGACATACTGAGCGCTCTGCGGGATTAGAAACGCCGGCCACATTTTGAAGAAGGATTCGGATCGGCGATACAAATGAATCACTTTTAAGCAAAATGCCGATTGACGCAAAACACGAAGACCTGCAAAGCCTGCGAATCGATCGCAGCGCACGCACCGCCGGCGATGGCGAGCCTCCTGTCTGGGCGCGCCGCTACATCCTTGTCGGAATCGGTGTGCTGGTCCTGCTGGGCGTCGTGGCGACCGCCTACCGCCTGTTATCGCACGACGCTCCTGAAGTGGAAGTGGTTCGCGCCTCAGCACAGAGCGGTGACGTTGGCGGCGTTGTGCTTTCCGCCAGCGGCTACATTGTGGCTCATCACAAGATCAATCTGAATTCCAAAGTGACCGGCCGGGTGAGTTGGATCGGCGTAGAAAAGGGCGACAAGGTCAAAGAAGGCCAGATCCTGGTGCGACTTGAAGACGATGAATTTCGGGCGCAGTACGAACAGGCTAAGGGCGCAGCCGAGAATGCCCGGGCTTATCTGGAAGAATTGCAGAACGGATCGCGCCCCGAGGAGATTCAGCAGGCGCAACATAATCTCGATGAGGCCCGAGCCACGTTGGCGGATGATCAACTTACGCTGGACCGTACGAAAGATTTGTGGAGTCAAGGCGTGGTTTCAAAACAGGCCCTTGATGATGCCACAGGTAAGTTCGGGGCTGACCAGCAGCGCGTCAATTCTCTGGATAAAGCTTTCCAGTTGGCAAAGTTAGGCCCTCGCAAAGAAGAAATTGCTCGGGCGCGGGGCGCTCTGGATCAGGCTCAAGGGCAGGCGGACTACGCCAAGTCCCTGCTCGACGCTACCGTGATCCGCGCCCCGGTCACGGGAACAATTCTGGAGCGTGCCGCAGAAAAGGGTGAGCTTGTAACCTCGGGATTTGCCAGCACCGCTGAGGGTGGGCCACAAGGTCTGGTCGTTTCTCTGGCCGATCTGAATGATCTTCAGGTAGAACTCGACATTGCCCAGGACGATTTCGCCAGGCTGGGGCCAAAGCAAAAGGGCGTGGTCACCGTGGACTCGTACCCAGACCTCAAGTGGGATGGAATCATTACGGAAATTTCTCCTCAAGCCAACCGGGCTAAGGCGACGGTGCAGGTGAAAGTACAAATTCTCAATCCAGATGCCCATTTACGCCCGGACATGAACGCAACCGTGAAATTTCTGGCGGACGAAACCAAGCCCGCGAGTTCACAGCCGCAGGGA
>DATNHO010000079.1:0-18019 GCA_035604895.1 Terriglobales bacterium
AGCACCACGGCGTCGAACTCCTCGCGCTGAGGTTCGCGTTTGCCACGTTTGCCGTTTTCCTTGCCGAGCAGCAACTCGATCGCGCGTTCGCCGTCGCCGGCAACTTCCACGCTGTGCCCTTCGGCTTCGAGATTGAAACGCAGCCCTTGAGCCAAATGAGCCTCGTCTTCAACAATCAGCACGCGGCTCATGCCCGATTCTCCCGCACCGCGTTCTCCCGAGAAACATTTCGCGGAAGTTCGACAACCACCGTGGTGCCGTGCCCCTCACCCTGACTCTGCGCAAACGCGCGGCCTCCGTGCTTCTTGGCAATGGCGCGAACGATGAACAGTCCGAGGCCCGTCCCTTTGATGTGAGCCATGGAACGATTCGAAACGCGATAGAACCGCTTGAAAACGCTCTTCAGCTCCGCCTGCGGAATCCCCACGCCGTGGTCGCGGACGCTCAAGCGCACATGCTTTTCATCGGGCGTCTCAATGCTCACGGAAACATCCACTTGATCTCCTGAATATTTGATTGCGTTGTCGAGCACGTTGGACGTAGCCGTGCGCAACTCCTCCGGATCGCCGATTACGCTGACCCCGGCCTCACCGCTAATCATGGGCTCGAAGCGCAACGCCTGCGGTTGCAAGTGATGCCCGGTGCGGGCAACTTCCACGCATTCGCGAACCAACCTCCCGAAGTCGATGGGGACGCGTTCGCGGCTGCTCTTTCTGTGTCCCGCGACCCCGGCTTTCAGAACCTGCTCGACGGTGCCGAGCAGACGATCGGTGTCGTCCAGCATGCGGCGGTAAAACTCGCGGCGCTGGGCCTCATCCACGTCACGATGCTGAAGCGTCTGCAGGTAAAGCCGGATGGAAGCAATCGGGGTCTTGAGTTCGTGCGTGACCGCATTGATGAAACTGTCGTGTTGCTCGTTGCGGCGAATCTCGCGTAACAGGAAAATAGTATTCAGAACCAGGCCGGCGGTGATGGCGCCGAAGAAGATCACGCCCAGGAAAACTTTGATTCCTTCGCGCCAGTTGAGAATGATCCAGCCAAAACCAACGGCGACTGCCACGCCGGCCAAGCCAACGCCTAGAACCAGGAACGTGATGGTCGCCTTGCGCCGGCTGGTGATGCGCATGGCACGATTCTACTCAATACTGGCCATCCATACGAAAGTTAAGATTGAACCTTTGCGGGCGACCGTTCGTAGTCTTTCGTAGTCTATTGTTGCAGAGGGCAATCCTTATGAACTCTGACAGTGTTTCCCGTATGGACGCTGGCCAATTTCACGGCCATGTGGTCCGCACCAGAAAAGTTGGTGGCTTTCTGCTTACCGAAGACGTCTATCCACGGGACTTGCTCATCCCGCGCCACTCTCACAAATTGGCCTATCTTTCATTTGTGCTTGAAGGCTCCTACATGGAATATGCAGAGAGCCAGACCCGGGAATGCACCCCGGGTACGGCGATTTTCCACCCCGCCTGCGAAACTCACTCGGACCGTTTTCAGCGTGCCGGGGGACGCATTCTCAGCGTCGAGATTGCGCAGGCCTGGACTCAGCGCCTGCGCGATGAAAGCTGCGATACAGCATCTCCGAGAACGTTTGAGCGCGCTTCCATCACCATGACCGCTTCACAACTGCTTCGGGAACTTCGAGACACAGACCCTTTCTCGGCTCTTGCCATCGAAGGCTTGGTGTTACAGCTTCTGGCACAAGTCGGCCGTTGCCGGACATGCCGTCCCGGACCAGCGCGATGGATGACCATTGTGCTCGATCTTCTGCATGCGGAATTCGACCAGAAGCTGGACTTAACTACTATCGCGAGCCGCGCCGGCATTCACCCTGTCCACCTAGCGCGCGAGTTTCGTAAGCACCACGGCCGCACGGTTGGAGACTACATTCGCCAGGTGCGCACCGACGCTGCTTGCCAGCGCCTCTCTCGATCGGATGAACCCATATCCGAGATCGCGCTGCAAACTGGGTTTTTCGACCAGAGCCATCTGACAAGAACCCTAAAGACCTTGACCGGCTACACTCCCTCCCAGTATCGAAAGCGAACTCGCGGACGTTAATCCGGTAATAGGCGTTTCGCGCGTGCAAGATTACTCTTCGTGGTGTATTTATCGTGATGGTATGTCAGCGGAAGAATCTAACCCGTCTTTGCCACTATTCTCGGTCTCGAATGTGCAGCTGCGCGTGTGGCCGTTCGTTGCATTACTGCTGTTGCTGGCGGCCGCGATGGCCCCGGGAGTATTGGCCCTGTTCCTGGTGTCCGCCCATTTACATTTGACACTTGCCCAACTACAGGCTATGCCGTGGCTGCCACTTGCTGCTTCCGAAACTGGATACGTAATTGGGTCCCTGATCTGCATCGGCTTCCTCAGCAAAGGGAACTTCGGGGAATTCGGCATCCGCCTGCCTCGGGGAAAGAGCTATCTCAAAGCTGCATTCCTATGGGGAGTATCTTTTGGTCTGCTGATGATTCTGGTTGACCACCTTCCACAATTGATTGCCCACATTCCTCCGGACGTAGGTTCCCTTATGCGCAGGAACGTCACTGGCCAACTCGTGTTTGAGGGAATATTTCCTGGCTTCGGCGAAGAGATTTTGTTTCGAGGCCTGCTGCTCACATACTTGAGTTCGCGAATCTCAGGACGGATCCGATTCTTGAGGTTCGATATGCACATTGCGGGAGTGTTACTAGCTGCAATGTTCGCTCTGGCTCACATGTCTAACTTCTGGTCGCGGCCATTCCTGCAAGCGCTCGGCCAGCAGGTGTACGCTTTCGGTTTTGGAGTGTTCTACGCGTATTGGTCCGAGAAATCAGGCAGTGTGGCTGCCGCAGTGGTCGGCCACAATGTAGGCAATTTCGTTGAATCTGCGATCGAATTTCTTCTGGCGGCGCTGTGGCGTTAATGAGTCCAGCACGACGGTAAAGAACATTCACATGCAGCGTTAAACCGAAGCCAACTCGGGAGCGGGCGCCGCTACTTTGGCTTCTCCCTGGCGGTCCAGTTCCGACAGCTTTACGCGATAGACATGGCGCGCCAGCCCTAACTTCTTGAGCGTCCAGATACCGTACCAGTTCATATCTATTTCGTACCATCGCAGACCGTGCCGGGCGGAAACCGGGTGCGCGTGATGGTTGTTGTGCCAGCCCTCGCCGAAAGTCAGAATCGCAACCCACCAGCTGTTAGTCGAAAGATCCTTCGTCACAAAGCGCCGCGTGCCCCAGCTATGAGTCGCCGAATTCACCAGCCACGTGGTATGCAGGCCAACCACGGTGCGCATGAAAACTCCCCAGAGCAGAAAAGGCAGTCCGCCGATGACCAGCAGGATCAAGCCCAGGACGATCATGGGAACATAGTGATATTTCGTAATCCAGACGTGAAATCTGTCTTTCGCGAGGTCGGGCACATAGCGCGCCAGCGTCGTGGTGTCGTGATGCATGGACTTACCGGTCAGAATCCAGCCCATGTGCGCCCACCATTTGCCGTCGATCGGCGAATGCGGATCGCCCTCGTGATCGGAATATTGATGATGAATGCGATGCGTAGCGACCCAGAAAATCGGTCCGCCTTCGAGCGCCAGAGTCGCGCATGTCGTGAGAACGTATTCCACCCACTTCGGAGTCCTGTAGCCGCGATGCGTGAGCAGCCGGTGGTAGCCCATCCCGATGCCCAGACTCCCCGAAACCCACCACAAAAACATCGATACGAAAAGAGCCTTCCAGGTGAAGAAGAAGAGCGCCGCAATCGCCCCGACATGAAACAGGGCCATAAAAGTTGCGGTTACCCAGTTGACTTCGTTATCGGCGGCTGGCTCGCGGTGCAGCGCTTCGAGTTCCATTGCTGAGTCCCTATGCTCGTTATGAATGCTGTTGAGACTAAGCTAGCAGGGATCGGAAAGGCCGCGTGTAATAGTTCTGTAATAAGCAGGCAGTTTGGCGTTACGGAAGTACCCGCAGAGTACGTGCCTTAGGACAAGGACTAGAATCACCACGCAACCTGTGGCCGCGGGTCACGCCGACGCGCCCTTCACCTCAACTCCAGCCCATTTCTCGAGCAGAGTTAGCGTGGCCGCGTAATCGAGATCGCCGTGTCCATCGTCGTGCGCCACATCGTAAATTTCCTCCACCGTCTCCAGTCCGGGCAGCCTGACCCGGAGTTCCTTGGCCGCCTCCAACGCCAGACGCAGGTCTTTGTGCATCAGGCGCAGCGGGAAATTCGGAGAAAAGTCACGTTTCAGGACAAACGGCGCCTTGTACTCGACCACGCCCGAATTGACCATGGAAGCCTGGATCAACGGCAAGAGCGTCTCGGCATCCACTCCAAGTTTGGCAGCCAGGGTGAGAGCTTCGGCAAAGCCTTCGTAGATGAGCGCGATCTGCAGATTCATCACCAGCTTGGCGGCTTGTCCTTTGCCGGTTTCGCCCATGCGAAAGAACTTCTTGCCGGTAGCCGCAAACAGAGGCTTGAGCTTCTCAATGGCCGATTCCTCACCGCCCACAATGAAAATCAGCGTTCCGCTTTCCGCTCCGGCCTTCGAACCAGTGACCGGCGCATCAACGTATTGCACCCCCTGCGCACGCACCCGCTCGGCGAACTGGCGCGTGGCTGAGGGCGAAATCGTGCTCGAGTCGACGATCGTCATGCCCTGCGCCAAGGACTCATGCACGCCTTGCGGTCCGAACAAAACGCTTTCGACGGCTTTGGTATCGGAGACGCACATCCACACAACTTCAGCTCCACGCGCCGCCTCGGCCGGAGAAGCAGCCGTGCGTACGCCTTCCACATCCTTGCCCGCCGTGCGATTCCAAACCGTGACTTCATGGCCAGCCTTGGCTAGATTCGACGCCATCGCCCGACCCATAATTCCCAGACCTAAGAAAGCAACACGCATTTTCGCTCCTGTTAAGTAGCCCTGCCGAACCCACTCTAACTGTCGAGACGCTGCTTGCAACATCTCAGGCAACAATCTTCATCAAACAACACTGTCGCACAAGAATTAGAACTGACCGCCGCATTGCGGTCAAGCAATCGCCATCGATTTGTCTTAGAATGACAACAGCTCGATGTAAACGGTTGCGGCCGGAATCCGGGCTGCATCCCAAGGAGCAGATGTTAAAGCCAACGCTTACGAATCCCGTTCTTCGCAAACGCGCCCAGGCGTTTGGCCGCCTGGTGCGTCACTCCGCAATCCTCCCTCGGACCGGCCAGGCCTACAAACCTAAATTGGTCAGCAATGGAGAGTTGGGCTTAACCTTCATCGGCCACGCCAGCTTTTTCGTCCAGATGGGCGGCCAGAACGTCATTATCGATCCCAACTTCGCGCGCTGGTTGTTTGTGCTGAAGCGCCTGCGTCAGCCGGGGGTTCAACTCCGCGACCTTCCGCCCATCGACCTGGTGCTGGTTACGCACGCCCACTTTGATCACCTGCATCGGCCATCGTTGCGCGCGATCGTGCAGCAGGCGCGAAGCCGCCGCGCTGCGCCTCCGATCATCGTGGTACCGCATCACGTCATGGATCTGGTATCCGACCTCGGCTTCGGCGACGTGGTCGAACTCGACTGGTGGAACAGCTATCGCCATCGCGAGCTCACCGTCACCCACGTGCCTTCACGCCACTGGGGCGCTCGCATCATTCAGGATTCTCATCGCGGCTACGGCGGCTATGTGCTGCGCGACAGCAAGCATTCGCTCTATCACGCTGGCGACACCGCTTACTTTTCCGGCTTCCGCGAGATCGGCCGGCGTCTGGCGCCCGAACTGGCGCTCCTGCCCATCGGAGCCTACAACCCGCCATCCTTCCGCAACGTTCACACCAATCCCGCCGACGCCACCCGCGCCTTCCTCGATCTGAATGCCCGCTGGATGGTCCCCATGCACTACGGAACCTTCAAACTCTCCCACGAACCCATGGAAGAGCCGCTGCAGTTGCTGGAGCAGGAAGCGAAAGCGGCCGGCATTGAAGATCGCGTGCTGGTCCTGCAAGAGGGCGTCACAAGGTTCTTCTAAAGAAATCCTGAACCGCGGTGACTGGTAAAGCATGGGCCCGCGCCCCAAAGCGAAGGGCTCCGCGCCAGCACAAAACGGAAGCTGCCGAGAGATAGCGCTTGCCCGCGTGTCCAAGGAATATCCGATAAGCAAGAAAGCGCCCCAGACTTAGCTTTTATTCGCTAAAGTCTGGGGCGCCCACAGAATGCGTCTCGTGAATTCAAATCAAACCTTTAGTGAGGCTTCTTCTCGAATACATTTTCGCAATGAGAAATCACGGTCCCAAGTTGCTTCTTGTCCAGTTCCAGCATCATCTGGGTGAGGTACTCGTGGCCCTTAATTAACTCGTTGTAGTAGTTGCCGTTCTTGTCGGTTTTTATAGTACCCGAGAGCCAGGCGCAGCAGTCGCCGGATTCGCCACAGGCATTCGCTGCCCAGGCAGTCTTAAGGTTGACTTCCGGGTCGCTGCTGGATTCGGAGAATTCGTGCCACATGACATTGATCGTGCCATCGGCATCGGGATCCGCATTTGGAAAGGCCTTCGAGCCGTACTCAAATGCGAAGGAGCAATTATCCACGCACTGACCGGGATCTCCGACAAATGAGTATTTGATGATCTTGCCAGTCACGATACTGGTGCTAGGCCCGTGATATCCGCAATAACTGGTGCACATGCCGGACCAGTTCACGTCCTTATAGGTCAGGCCAAAGTAAATACCGTTGGCGTCGCTGGGAAAATGTCCAGCCTTAATCGCGTTGGCAATGGCCTCTTGCAGCAGGCTGTCGTTCATGGTCTTTCCGAGCGAATATAGGTCCTGGTAAGTGTCGGTGCCCGGATTGAAGTTGAGGGTGCCGGTGATGTGCTTGCCGCTGCTGTCACCGTAGCGGGTGTTAATCTTCTCCTGCGTGCTACCGGTTAGAGTGGACCAGTACTCGTTGATGATGCTCATGTCAGTGCTGGACCAACTGCCGTAGTAGAGAATGTATACGGTGGGCGCATCCTCGAACACCGGTCCGCCGTTGTAACTAATCTCACAAGGATTGCCGTTGCACTCTGTTGATGGCGGCTGTCCTTTGTGAACCGGCCGCAACGCATTCGCCGTGTTATCAGTCTGGGCGAACGCACACGAGATCAGGGACGCAGCTAAGGCAAGGCCGAGCAAATGTCTCTTCATAATTGATTTCCTCATTTCAACCTGGATTGGGTGGGGGGAGCTTCCCGGTCCCACATTGACCGGGCCGGATATTATGGTTTAACGACGCGCCAGAAGTCAAGAAAAAATGGGAAAAGAAAAAACGGGGAGAACCATATATCTAGAATGCAGAAAAATTTCCGATCGTTTCTTTTCTGGATTTTGCGGGGAAATGAGAGTTTTTTTGAGCGGGATTTTGCTGGCGGCGACCTAGCCAACCGGAGCATTTTGCGAACTGTCGCGCTCTCCGGCTTCAATCGAGTCACGGAATTGTGACTGCGACTCTAGTGAACTGAGCCAAGACTGAAGAGCGACTTCACATCCTTTTTCGATGTGCAGGAACCGTAGGCCCATGGAGAACGAGTCACTCCAAACGACATCCGCCTTCGCGCGGAACGGGTGGGGCACGACGCTCGGAATGTCAAAGTCCACCGGAACAACTCCACTGAGATGTACCGGGTCGATCAGGGTGACGGCCATTCCGCCCTCGCTCACGTTCTTCATTTTGGCGCGAAACGATTGCCCGAGGTGATCGTGAAGCCGCACCGGCAAATCTATGCCGTAGCGGAAGTACCGGCGATGTTCGCGCTCCATCTTGACCAGAGCGGCATCCAGGACGCTACGCAATCGGTTCTCGTCAATCGGTTTGCACAGAACGAGATTGGCTCCGAGGTCGATGGCCGCTTCCTTGTGGGCCGAATTGTTCAAGACAGCGATGATCAGAGTTTCGTGATTCGAGCGGCTGCCGCGTATTTTGACGAGCGCATCTCTGCCGCCGGTCACATCATCGCAGTCGATGATGACTCCGTCCCAATGGCGGCGGGAGGCGAGTTCAACCGCGCTGGCGGAATCCTGCCTGAGATCCAGCGCCGCGCCCCGCGCCCTGAAGTGTGACTTGACTTGGCCGAGCAAGGTGGCATCGCCAGTCACGACCAAGCAATCTAAGCCCATTCCTGATCGTATCGGGCACAGCGCTCAGACCAAAGTGACTGATGTGCATGGCACTTGTGGACTGCGAACTGATTCAAGTCAGCGCGTTGCGGCGTGCAGCGCTGAACCGGGACGCGATCATCGGACGGCGTCAGAATCTCCGCCATTTTTAACAACTTTTGACGTTGATTGATCTAAACTCTTCTCCCTGAGGAGGTCTTATGACCCAAGTGAAACCTGTACCCGATGGATTCCACACCATCACACCCCATCTGACGGTTCGCGATGCGAACCGCGCCCTCGAGTTTTACAAACAGGCCTTCGGCGCCGAGGTTCTTGGCGTCGCCCCAGGTCCCGGAGGAAAAGTGCTGCACGCCTCGCTCAAAATCGGCGATTCCATGCTGATGTTGAACGATGAGTTTCCGGAGTTTGGCGGAGATCCCGCGCCAACTGCGGGCCGAGGCTCCGGCGTCGCCCTCCACATTTATCTCGACAACGTGGACGCCGCCTTCGAGCGCGCGGTTTCGGCCGGCGCCACCGTCAAGATGCCGTTGATGGATCAGTTCTGGGGCGATCGCTACGGCGTCGTGATCGATCCGTTTGGACACAGATGGTCGCTCGCAACCCACACCCGCGATATGTCTCGTGAGGAAATGGAACAGGAACAAGAGAAGGCATTCGCCAAGATGCCAAAGTCAGCTTAGTACGCCAGCAAGATTCTCAGGTCTCGCAGGTTGTTGCCGGTCGGCCCGGTCATGATTGTGTCGCCCAACCCTTCAAAGAACGGGAAGGCGTTGAAAGTTCGAAGACTGGCTGCCGGCTCCAACCCGCGGGACTTTCCGCGCTCCAGAGTTGTCCCGTCCGCGATCGCGCCGGCCGCAGGACTGTTGCCATCGATTCCATCCGTGCCCGCGCTGAGCACCGTTATGTTTTCGCCAGCAATCTTCTGCGCGCAGGCCAGCGCAAACTGCTGGTTGCGTCCACCCACGCCTCCGTTGCGGACCCTGACTGTGACTTCGCCGCCGGAGAGAAGGCAAACGCGCTCCGACTTCTTTCGCAATTCGCCCAAGCGCTTCAGCAGGTAATCGGACGCGCGCTCATAGTCCCAGTCGTCGCAACTGTTGTCCACCTCCACGCTGAAGCCGCTGCGCTCGGCTTCCTTCTTGCTGGCTTCAAGCAAAGTTGAATTCGACAACACCGTCCACCAGCGGCTGCGATGAAAAGTGGGATCATCCGATTTGGGAGTTTCCTCAAGTGCGCGGCGTTCGCATAATTCGCGCACCGAAGTTGGAAACTGCTCCAGCAGCCGGTGCTTCGCGGCAATCGCGTAACAATCTTCCACGCTGGTTGAGTCCGGCATGGTGGGGCCGGAAGCCAGAGCATCCGGCGTATTGTCAGGAACATCCGAGACCAGAATTGAAACCTGCTGTGCCGCCAGAGCAGCGCGCGCCAGTCTGCCTCCCTTGATCGCCGATAGATGTTTGCGAATGGCGTTGATCTCCGCGATGGGCGCGCCAGAGTGCACCAGCACGCGATAGGTCGCGATCAGGTCCTCCAAGGAAATCTCGTCGTCAATCGGCTTCTCCGCAATCGAAGACCCGCCGCCACTCAGCATAAAAATCACGAGCGACGCCGCATTCTGCGCGCCCAGCGACTTCAGGATGGACTCAGCCGCACGAATCGATTCCTCATTCGGTGTGGGATGCCCGCTCTGAAAGTAGCGGAACCCACGAGCCTGCGAACTCACCTGCACCGAACAGGCGACGATTCCTTCAAACTTGTCTCCCGCCTGAATCTCCAGCGCGCTCACCATGGTGTGAGCGGCTTTTCCGATGGAAACCACCAGCACGCGATTGTAGGAATGCAGATCGTAGAGGTCTTCGCAGACGCGCAACACTCCGCGTTCGCAGGAAACGTGGCGCTCAAAAGCACGATCAACGCTGGACTCGCCGAGGGCGCGTTCGAAAAGATGCCGCGCCGTAACCCGCATCTCAATGGCGCGTCGCTCGCGGTTGGCCGCAGCCGAAGACATGGAAAGGATTATAGAGGGTCCAGTTTCTCAGCCTGGTTCTCACATGGTTAGTCAGGAATGCGTTCCTTTATCCACGATTCAATACCGTCCCGCAATTCCCGCAAGCGTCCTTCGAAGAAATGATCCGCGCCCTCCACGATCACCAACTTCTTCGGCTCGGGAAGCGCTTCCATCAATTTTGCCATTTTCGCCCGCGGTCCAAACTGATCGCGATCGCCGCTGATGAACAGCTTTGGCTTCGTGCAATTCCGCAGAAACTCGAAATCATAAATTCGATCATCAATGGTGACCACCGGCAGACCAAGTCCGATGACTGCTTCCACGCGCGCATCCGGACACGCCACACGCAATCCGACCGCAGCCCCAAACGAGAATCCCGCAAAAATCAAAGGCAGGTGAAACTCATTGTCCAGCCAGTCGAGTGCGGTGCGGACGTCCTCCACTTCGCCATCGCCGTGGTCGTGCTCGCCCTGGCTTAATCCCGCGCCACGAAAATTAAAGCGCAACACCGGATAGCCAAAGCTGTTCAGCGCCTTCATGGCATGAAAAACAACTTTGTTATGCAGAGTTCCGCCGAAAAGGGGATGCGGATGGCACACCACCGCAGCGTGAGTGGCATTCTCCGCGCCCGCATTGAGTAGGGCTTCGAGCCTTCCGGCAGGACCGTTGAGGAACAGAGAGCGAATCGAACTGGATTGCGCATTCATCGCGACACGGTCTCAAGCATAGCAGCCCCGAATACACGGCTCCGGCCGGGACGTTGCAAGCAAGGTCGCTGCAGTGCAACTGTACCGACGTAGCTTGCTAGGTCTCGCACTTGGGTTATCCTCTTTTCCATGGATGTCGTCGGCCTCACCCGTCAACTCGTGGATATCGAATCGATCACCGGCAACGAAGCCCTCGTGGGCGATGTCATTCACAGCGAACTCAGCCGCCTGGGATACCAGGCGAACAAGCTTCCCGTCGAAGGCACCCGCTGCAACGTGTACGCAACTTCGCCGCAACAACCCATGCCGACGATCGTTTTCTCGACCCACATGGACACGGTCCCGCCTTTCATTCCTTCTTCCGAAGATGCCACCCGGATCTACGGCCGCGGGTCCTGCGATGCGAAGGGGATCATCGCGGCTCAGATCGCCGCAGCCGAGCGACTGCGTGCGCAATGCATTTACGTGGGACTTCTTTTCCTCGTCGGAGAAGAACGCAACAGCCTGGGTGCGCAGGTGGCCAATCAGCAGTCTCCCGGATGCAAGTTTCTGGTCAACGGCGAGCCCACAGAGAACCGGATGGCAAGCGCATCCAAAGGCACTCTCCGCGTAAATGTGATTGCTGAAGGAAGAATGGCCCACTCCGCCTATCCCGACCTGGGCGAGTCCGCGATCGACAAACTTCTGGAAGCCTTGCGCCGGCTCCGCGCCATGAAGTTGCCATCTGCGGAAGGCATCGGCCCGTGCACATTAAATATCGGAGTGATCGAAGGCGGCCGCGCACCCAATGTAATTCCAGACAAAGCGCGAGCGCAGTTGCTCTATCGCCTCATCGGTCCGACCGACGAACTAAGAAAAGAAATCGAACAGGCGGCCTCTGGTTCAGCAAAGATCGAATTCGTACTGGAGATTCCTTTCGTCCGCCTGCGCACCTTGGATGGCCTGCCCACCATGGTGGCCGCGTTCACCACCGACATTCCCGCACTCACGAACTGGGGCCAACCCCTTTTGGTCGGCCCCGGATCAATTCACGTCGCCCACACCGAAGGCGAGTACATCGAGAAAAAGCAGTTGAGCGACGCCGTGGATCTGTACTGCTCAATTGCGCAGAAGCTAGCGAGCTGAACGCGCAAGCCCATTGTCGTCGCCGTATTGTTGGGTCCAGGTTGCTATCATAAAAGGTGATTCCGCTTCCAACTCAATGTGTGGAATCAATGGGTTACTGGATAGAGCCCCAGCCATTATTATTTGGTGACTCCCGCCAGACGCCATGAGTTATTGACATGCTATGCAATGCTATGCAATGCTATGCAATAATAGCATGCAATGGAGGTCTTATGAACAACACCTCACAGCACTCCGTTTCGGATCTCGTTAGGCAGCACGCGCGCGACGCGTATTTGCGGCCCGCCCGCCGACGAGGCGAAAAGACCTTCTCAGTAAATGTTGGCACAGTGCATAAGGTTCTCGCGCTGAGTAATCGCGTGCCCCTGGTATGTGCTGCTCTCAAATCCAAGAAATTTCTGGAGGAGAACGCCCTGAAGCTAACCTCAAGGACCGGCCCGCCATCGGGGCAAAGCACTACCGTGACATTCACCTACGAAATCATGGGCAGAAACGGAACAGAGTCGTCTGCAGCGGAATCCCTGTCCGGGCTTCGTGGCATTGCGAAGGATTTGTTCAGAGCCTTGGGCGGGGGGGAAGCTTTCATCAACGAAGAAAGAAAAAGCTTTTCAAATTCTGGCCGGTAAGCTCATTGGCTGACGCTGCCAATGACTCGGGAGGATTCGCCGCGGCAGCAGAACAGCTACGCTGCCCAAAGTCGGAGGTCTTCTGCAGCCTGTCAAACGAAGAGAGGAACGAACCGTGAGCCGAATTTACTGGGACACGATGTTATTCGTCTACTGGCTGGAGGACCATCCCGTCCATGCTAAGCGTGTGCGCCACATCCTCTCCAAAATGGAGCAGCGGCAGGATCAGCTTTGCACCAGCTCATTTACCGTGGGAGAGATCCTGGTGGGCCCTTACAAAATGGGTGCATCTGAAGTGGCCCAACAAATTCGACAGGTTTTCACCACCCCATTGGTCGAAGTCATACCTTACACGCTAGAGACGGCCGACGTTTATGCTCGGATTCGCGCTCAGCATGGGGTATCGCCAGCCGACTCGATCCACCTCGCCAGTGCGGCCCAAGCCCGCGCTGACTTGTTCCTCACCAACGATAATGCACTGGTTGGCAGAGTAATTCCCGGCATCCAATTCATCGCCGGGATGGACTCGAATCTGTTCTGAAGACGCGGGCATGCGCGATGGCCGCCGCCAGTTTTCGCACCAGGCTTTTCGTCTTCCGTCGCGATACACTTAAGCATGACCACGCAGACGCTCAACTCGCTCTCCAAGGCGTCTTCCGCCTATCTCCGTTCGGCCATGCACCAGCCTATCCAGTGGCATGAGTGGGGCGAGGAAGCCTTTGCCACCGCGCAACGCGAGAACAAACCGATCCTGCTCGACATCGGCGCGGTTTGGTGCCACTGGTGCCACGTGATGGACCGCGAATCTTACGACAATCCTGAAATCGCGGAAATCGTTAACCAGCGTTTCATCGCCGTGAAGGTTGATCGCGATGAGCGACCCGACATCGACAGCCGCTATCAGGTCGCCGTGAGTTCCATCAGCGGACAAGGCGGCTGGCCGCTCACCGCTTTCCTCACGCCTGATGGAAAGCCGTTCTACGGCGGAACCTACTTTCCTCCGGACGACGGTTACGGGCGACCCAGCTTCAAGCGCGTGCTGCTCTCTATCGCAAATGCTTATCACGAGAAGAACGACGACGTTCTCGAACAAGCCAAGATGGTCGAAGGAGCGATTTCGCAAGCGGAATCTTTCGCCGGCAAGAGCGCCGAATTTTCGCCGGCCGTGATTGAAGCCATCGTCAAATCGGCGATGAAAATGTTTGACCCGCAAAACGGAGGCTTCGGAAGCGCGCCCAAGTTTCCGCATCCCGCCGCCCTTGATCTGCTGGTCGATCGATACACGCGCTCCGGCGATGAATACCTGCGGAATGGGTTTGTCACCACGCTAGAAAAGATGGCCCGCGGCGGCGTCTACGACCAACTGGCGGGAGGATTCCATCGCTATTCCGTCGACGAACGCTGGATCGTGCCGCACTTCGAGAAGATGTGCTATGACAACTCCGAACTGCTGAAGAACTACGTTCACGCCTATCAAGCCACAGGTTCTGAATTCTTCGCGACTGTGGCCCGCGACATCATTCGCTGGATGGATGAGTGGCTCAGCGACCGCGAACGCGGCGGCTTCTATGCCTCGCAAGACGCCGATTACTCCATGGACGACGACGGCGACTACTTCACCTGGACATTGCAGGAAGCACAGGCCGTTCTCACCGAAGAAGAAGCTCGCGTAGCCTGCCTGCACTACGACATCAACGAAATCGGCGAGATGCACCACAGCCCCGCGAAAAACGTGCTGTACCAGCGCGCCTCGGTGGAAGAGATTGCAAAACGGCTAACTCTGTCGCAGGAGCAGATTCAAACTCTGCTGCAATCGGCCAAGAAAAAGATGTACGCCGCTCGCCTCAAGCGGCCCACTCCCTACGTGGATAAAACAGTTTACTCAGGCTGGAACGCGCTTTGTATATCAGCATATCTTGAAGCTGCGAAGGTACTGCAGCTTGAGACCGCCGAACATTTCGCGCTACGCTCTCTGGATCGCATCCTTGCCGAGGGATGGCACGCGGAAGATGGCTTGCTACACGTGCTTGCGTATTCCGATACGAACGCGGAACGCCGCCAAATCCCCGGCGTACTGGACGACTACGCGTTCACCGCCGTGGCCTGCCTCGATGCTTACGAAACCACCGCCGATCTCACCTACTTCAATTTCAGCAAGCGTATAGCGGATGCGATGGTCGAGCGTTTCTTCGACCCGACATCGGGCGGCTTCTTCGATACTGGAAAGATACTCTCGGACCAGAAGCCGCTCGGCGTGTTGGGCACGCGCCGCAAACCTTTCCAGGACTCACCCACTCCGGCGGGAAATTCGGTTGCCGCCGTCGCTCTGCTCCGGCTGTACGCCTACACCAATGATGCAGGCCTGCGCGAAAAAGCAGAGCAGACCATCGAACTCATTGCTGGCCTCGCTGGCCAATACGGATTATTCGCCGCAACCTACGGGATTGCCGCTGTGCATCTATCGCATCCCCACACCCAGATCGTGGTCGTAGGGAATGACGAACTGGCGAGCCGTCTCTACCGCGCGGCGGTTGCACCTTTCTCTGCCGGCAAGGCGGTGCTCAAGCTCACAGCGAGCACGGCCGTTCCGAAGAATCTTCCACCCGCGCTGGCCGAAACCATTCCGAACCTGCCAGCGGTCAAGCAAGAAAAAACCCTAGCCATCGTCTGTTCTGGATTCGCCTGCCAGCCTCCGATCTCTGATCCCGAAGAGCTGATGCGAAGTCTGCGGCCTCAGCATTAACCCGCACGCTGCAAAAAAAAAGAGGCTGACGATGCTTTTGCAATCGCCAGCCTGCTGAATTCGAAAGCTGCCTACCGGCAGCTCGCAACTACAGGATGCCCTATCGGCATCCGCTTCCGGTACATCCCGGGATCGGCGCGCCGTCTTCCGGTACAGGAACCACCGGAGCGGCAAGTGCTGTATACGCGCAGATCATACCTACCATCAGGAATAACATCCTGACCGCACGTTTCATTGGATTATTCTCCTAGCGGGTCCCCTGGGAGCGGCGACCCTGACTTGGCACGGATTATACAGGGTCGTGTCAAGTAATGGACCGAGAATTCTTTAACGCGTGAGGTCTAACGCCACGTTAGGGTTCGCATTCAAGCACTGCAAACCCGCTTCTGCCCTGATTTTTCAAGCAGATAAGAGATCACCAAAGAAACAAAGCTAAAACGATTCAGGCTTGGTTTTCACTTGGGACGGAGAACCGCATTGTCCAAAATTCAGACAAAAGCCGCACTCAGCGCACTAGATTCTTAGGCAGACTGCGGGGAGTAAACAAGGCTGGAGCCTTCTCAGAGACGGACATTTTGTGGACGATGTGTTTATCTTCAACTTCTCCACGTTCCGGCTCGGAGGGAGTTCGCGAGAACGCCCGGTCCACCATGCTTTCAAACATCGGGATCAAGGAATCACCAGCCACCGGATGCCGCAACTCGCTGAGACCCCGGTCCCAGCGCTGTGACATCACCAGCTTCGCCGAGGCCGCCGGCGCAGTCGTCTTTAGCGACGCGTATCCAATCCAGGTCAAAATGGAGAGCGTATAGGCCAAGGTATTGAAGGGGCTTATCGTGGCGGTATGAATTTGACCCCCGGAAATCAGGGCCAGGCCAATCAGTTCGACGGTCGCGAAACTGCCGAATCCCAAAGCGATGCCGAAGCTAAACTGCCGCCGCGAAACTCCCAGGTGCCGCGAAAAAAACAACAGAAACAAAATCAGCCCGCACTGAATCACTCGCACGCAGCGTTGCACGATAATCACAGCATGGTCCAGCAGGGTTTCGGTTCCCGGCTGGGTTGCGGCCGTCACTACCATCGCCACCAGTAGCATCACCAGCGCGGCCCACTTGAACAGCATCGTTCCCAGGTCTTTCAAGTTGGGGTAAGGACGAAGCACATCCAGAAAGATCTCATGAATGACCTTGAACCCGATCCCCAGGCTGATGGCCGCACTGATCCAGTAGGCGTAGTAATACGGCATGCCGCTGTTCCACCGGTAAATCGGGAACAGGATCAGGAAGTTCAGAACCTGAAAAACAATGTAGGCAAAAAAGACCGGAAAAGTGCGATGCAGCTTGCGCCAATACATGACCCCAGCCAGAGACAACTCCAGGACCGGGTGGGCAATCCATAGCGCTAGCTGGATATTCGCATTCATGGGGTTTAGCGCATTACCGCAGCTGCCGGCGGGTGTCCTTTCACCCGCTTTCTTGCTTTGACCTTACCATTTCCAGCGAAAGGGTCAATGGACGAAAGTAACCAAAGGTAACAGTTACCCTGCCACCCCCTCCAAACGCTTCGCACGCCAAAGGATAGATTCGAGAGCAACCAAGCCAAACCTAAAGTTGACACCACCGGATGGTTACCACCGGGGACGAGCATTCTGATATTCCAGGCGATGTGGCGCGGGCGACCTCACCCATGAGCTTCTGGGTTGCGCAGCGCTTCCGACGGCGTGTGACAACTCCAGCGTCGGCGCGTTCGCCTATACTTCCGGAGAGGCTTGGATGTAGGCTCGCATCATCCGAACCTCATGGTCTTTTTCGCTGAGGTCGTGGAGCAGGATGTCGCGCAGAGAGACGATCCCTCGCAGCTCCTTGCCTTCGCAAACCGGCAGATGGCGGAAACCGTGGCGCCGCATCAGCAGCATACAATTTTCCAGGCTCTCGTCCCGAGTGACAGTGAGCGGGTCTTCGGTCATAACCTCATCGACTCGGGTCGTGCGCGGGTCGCGCCCTTCGACCACTACTCGCTTCATCAGGTCGCGCTCGGAGAAAATGCCGACCAGCAAACCATTGCGCAGCACCGGCACCGCGCCGATGTTTCGATCGACCATGGCGTGCGCGACGTCGAACACAGTCTGATGGGCATCGGCTCGGTAGGTTTCCTGATTGTTAATCAAATCGTAAACATGCATAAGCTCAACCCCTGGATTTTCACCCGCAAGCAACGAGGGCGCGAGTATATGCCGAAACGCCCCCGATGAAAAGAGGAAGAATCATGTATTCGATGGGTGAGGCCGCGGTAGGTCCAGTTTGGGATCATCAAAGAACGTACCTCGGCGCCAAAAGCGCCGAAAGATTTTCGACGACTCAGCGGTCCGACTGAAGTCGGGCCTTTCCCAGAACCCGCGTGGGCGACGTTTTTCCGCAGCCTCTGAAGCCGTGCCCCTGCCAGAAGACTCGCTTCCCAGGACCTTTATCAGTTCTTCTACTTGGAACCAATGAAAACCAGGTAAGAACAGGCCCAGAGCGCGGTAGGAATGCCACCGCGAGGCCGAGTCGTCAGAATGATGTTGTAGTCATCGGAAGGCTGGAGACCGTCGACCACCGATGGCAGCGACTGCGGCTGAATTCCAGCCAGATGAGCCAGAAACCGGTAGATGTCAGGCTCTCCGCTGTAGCCTTGAGAGA
>DATNHO010000080.1:0-21383 GCA_035604895.1 Terriglobales bacterium
TCTTCTTCTTCCTTCACATCGCCGCGCGCGGCTTTTGCTTTTTCAATAATCTTCTCCTGCAACAGGCCGGGCACGGCGTCGTAGTGGTGCATTTCCATGTTGAAGCTGCCGCGGCCTTGAGTCATGGACGTGAGATCGACGCCGTAGGTCAGCATTTCGGACATCGGGACTTCGGCTTTGACTACGGTGTTGCCGCCTTTGTTGTCCATGCCCTGGATGCGGCCGCGGCGGCTGTTGAGGTCGCCCATGATGCTGCCGGCGAACTCGTCGGGAACGGTGATTTCAGCGGACATTACGGGCTCGAGCAGCGTGGGTTTGGCCTGCTCCATGGCTTTTTTGAAGGCGATGCGGCCTGCCATCTGGAAGGACATGTCGTTGGAATCTACGTCGTGATAGGAACCGTCGTAGAGGATTACCCGGAAATCGACCACGGGAAATCCTGCCAGATATCCGCGTGAGGCTGCGTCTCTGATCCCTTTTTCGATGGCGGGAATGTAGTTCTTGGGGATTGCGCCGCCGAAAATGTCGTTTACAAATTCGAACTCGCCGCCTCGGGGCAGCGGCTCCATTTTGATTTTGCAGTCGCCGTATTGGCCGTGTCCGCCGGTTTGCTTTTTGTGGCGGCCCTGCACGTCGGCTTTGCCGCGGATCGTCTCGCGGTACGGCACCTTCGGCGCTTTCAGAATTACCTCGGTGTGGTAGCGCTTCTTCATCTTCGAGACTACGACTTCGATGTGCTGCTGGCCGGTGCCGGCAATCAGAAACTCTTTAGTCTGCGCATCGCGGAAGAAGCGCAGCATGGCGTCTTCTTCCATGAGCTTGTGAATGCCGGGGCCGAGTTTGTCTTCGTCGGCGCGGCTCTTGGGTTCGATGGCGAAGGTGATGGCCGGCTCGGGCAGTTTCACGCGCGGATATTGAATGGGCGCGTTCTTGTCACCGAGCGTGTCTCCGGTGAGCGTGTCTTTCAGTTTGGAGACAGCTCCGATATCGCCCGCGTGCAGTTCGGTTACAGGCACAGCGGTTTTGCCTTGCATGATGGAGATGTGCGCCAACTTCTCGGCTGAACTGCGGCTGAAGTTCTGTATGGTGGCGTCGTTCTTCAGCACGCCGGAAAACACTTTGAAGTAAGAAATGCGGCCGGCGAAGGCGTCTGAGATCGTTTTGAAGACGTAGAGCGAGACCGGCTCTGCGTCGGTTTCATGGCGCTTCGGCGGTTCGCCATTTCCTGAGGCGGCGGCTTCTCCCTGCACCCATTCATGTTCGGAAGGCGCGGGCGTGTAGTCCACGATGAAGTCCATTACCCGGTCGGCGCCGACGTTGCCCAGGCCGGACCCAAAGATCACGGGGAAGATTTTGTCTTCGCGGATGGCGTTGTGCAGAGCCGGAATCAGGTCTTCGACGGGGATGGTTCCTTTCTCGAAGAATTCTTCCATTAGTTTGTCGTCGCCTTCGGCGATCAGTTCGACAAGTTTCTCGTGGGCTTCCTGAGCCTGATCCTTGAGGTTCGCGGGAATATCGGTTTCCTTACCTTTGCCGTTGCCACCTAGTTCGTAGGTGTAAGCCTTCATCTGGACCAGATCGACGACTCCGTTGAAATTCTTTTCTTTGCCGATGGGAAGTTCCAATGGAATTACGGCGCGGCCGAAGGCGTTGGTGAGCGATTCGAGGACGCGTTCGGCATCGGCGCGGTCGCGATCCATGCGGCTGGCGACGATCAACCTTGGCGTCTTGAATTCTTCGCAATAGTTCCACACGCGCTGGGTGACGACTTCCACGCCGGCTACGCCGTCGACTACGACAACCGCTGCATCGACCACGGGCAAAACCATTTTGGCTTCGTGGACGAACATGTTGAAGCCGGGCGTGTCCACGATATTGATTTTGGTCTTGCCCCATTCGACGTAAGCCAGGCCGGCCGAGATGGACATTTTGCGGGCGGTTTCTTCTTCGTCCCAATCGGTGGCTGCGGAACCGTCGTCCACGCGGCCCAGCCGCGGGGTTGCGCCGGAGGTATAAAGCATGGCCGACACGAGCGAAGTCTTGCCCGCATGTCCGTGGCCCACCACAGCGACATTGCGGATATTTGCGCCTTCGTAAACTTTCACGGGTTCACTCCTTGGACATTACGCCAACCAAAATCACGTGCGAGCAGCCGTCCCGACTATCCGGTCGGGCAAAGTTCGGTAATCTTCCGATCTGCGAATCTACACCACGGCGGGCCCATAAGGAACAAATCAAGAGGACAGTCTATAGGCCAACGTCGAGCAGCCTGCCAAAACCTAGGATGCTACCACGCCTGCACTGGGCCTCTCAACCCGGAATCAGGCTAGCGCTTTTCTGTTCGACGCGGGTATCATCGAATCGCGATGCTGACTGGCCGCACCAACGAACCTCGCTCGAAAGAAGAATGGATCGCGCAATATGCGGGTAGCCATCAGCATCCGGTAAACCGCATCTGCCATACTTTGGGGATACCGGCGATTCTAGTTTCGATCGCGCTGTTCCTCGCGAGCGTCTTTGTTCGCCGGTTGTGGCCTTTTGCACTTGCGCTTTTCCTGGTGGGGTGGACGCTTCAATTCATCGGCCATGCCTTCGAACACAAAGAGCCGGAGTTTTTTCACGACTGGCGTTTCCTGTTTGTCGGTGTGCGCTGGTGGTGGGCCAAAATTCAGGGGAGGGGGTGAGAATCTCAATTTTTCCACGGCTTCCCATGAGGCGGCGTGGTTCCGGCTATACTGGTTTTTCGGATGCGGCAGCTTTCCTGCGAAACCGATTTGTCGATAGATCGTCTAACTAAAATTTGAAACTCATGCATCGTCTGATTGCCAGAGGGTTGCTGGTTCTGCTGCTGGTGGGCGTGTTCGCCCCGGTGGCTCTGGCGATCTCCGCTCCAGCTCCGCACGCGTGCTGCCTGCGGAAGCCGCTGCACGGGCATCCTTCGCACGATGCTGAGTTCCACGGCCCTCCGGGATGCTGCCAACGTGACTGTTGCCGTCCGCTGACGGTTTCTCACTGGGCAGATCTAAGTCCTTCGGCAAGCGCACATTGGACGCCTGCATCCGCTTGCCTACTCTCCGCGCGACGCCCGCGTCGTTTCGCTATCGACGTCAACGGCGTGCACTCCGGTCGCGCACCTCCGTTGTTCTCCATCGCGTGATTCGAAACTGCTAAATTCCAGCGGCTAAAGCCGAACGATTTGCAGCGATGTTACGGCATGCCTGAAGGCATACCGTGATACGAATCGCGAGTTGTTCTGCAAATCAGTTCAGGCACGCTGAAATAGCTTTTGGTATAAGGCCTGCCACTGGGCACTGCGGCCCCTGCACGGGAGTCGTTGCAGCTCCTCCTGGCACTGACGCCGGGAGTCTGTGCTTCAACAGGGTTTTGGAGAACTTATGCGCTCTACTCGTATCTTCTTTCTTGGCGGCGGATTATTTCTGCTCGCTGTCACGGTCAGTGCCACGATCTTCGGGTCAGTCCGCGGGATTATTCATGATCCGCAGCACCGTCCCATTCAAGGCGCCCAGGTGACGCTGAAGGCGCAAAACTCGGACTGGACCCAGTCACAAAATTCCCGCGACAGCGGAACATTCGAATTCAGTTCGGTACCGATCGGAAATTACACGGTGACCGTAACGGCGAAAGGCTTTCAGGAAGTCGGCCATGCAGTGATTGTTCAATCGGACACCAGTCCGGTGCTGCATTTCGAGCTGACGATCGCTGGCGCGCGGGAAAGCGTCACTGTGTCGGAAATTCCCGTCGAAGCAACCACCGAAAGCGTCACGCCGACAACTATGCTAAACCGCATTGATATCCAGCAAACCCCCGGTGCCGACCGCACCAACGGCATGGAGATGATCACAGATTACGTGCCAGCTGCATATGTGACGCACGACATGCTTCATATGCGAGGAGGCCATCAGGTCGAGTGGCTGATTGACGGCGTTCCCATCCCGAACACTAACATCGCCAACAATGTTGGACCGCAGATTAGTCCAAAGGACATCGATTATCTAGAAGTGCAGCGGGGTAGTTACGACGCCGACTACGGCGACCGTACCTATGGAATCTTCAACGTAGTACCGCGAACCGGCTTTGAGCGCGATCGCGAATGTGACTTGGTAATCGCTGCTGGGAACTTCTATCAGACCGACAATCAGATCAGTTGTGGAGGACACACGGCCCGCTCCGCCTACTACGCCAGCCTGAACGGCAATCGCAGCAATTACGGTCTTCAGCCCCCGATTTCTCAGGTTGTCCACGACGCCGCGAATGGATACGGAGGATTCGCTTCCTACATCTTCAACTCCGATCCGAAAAATCAGTTTCGTGTGGTCGGTTCCTTGAGGCAGGATTATTTTCAGATCCCATTCGACCCCAATCCCAACTCAATCGGCAATCAGCAGCTGGCACAGGGGGGAAACACCCCCAGCTATGGTTTGCGTGATGGCGAGCGTGAGCCAGATGGATATGTGACATTCTCCTGGATTCACACATTCGATCCAAACACGCTGCTCACCGTTTCGCCTTTCTATCACTACAACGGCGCCGACTACCAAGGAGGACCGAACGACGTCCCCGTCATCTCCTCGGTCACTCAGACCGCCCAATATGCAGGAGCGCAGGTTGCGCTTAACGCCAATTTCTGGCGGAACGACATTCAGGCCGGCACCTACGGATTCTTCCAGCATCAGTACAACCACTTTTTCAACAATTACACAGTTCCGAATTCGCCCCCTAACGTCCTGTCGTCAATTGGACTGAACAGCGGCGTCGCTGCCTTCTTCATCAACGACAAATTCAAAGTCACACCATGGCTGACTTTGATCGCTGGCCTGCGAGAAACGGCATTCAGTGCGACCATCTCCGAGCACGCAACGGATCCACGCCTCGGCGCCGCAATCAGAATCCCCCACCTGAACTGGACGTTCCGCGGGTTCTATGGCTACTTCTACCAGGCTCCCCCACTTTCGACGGCCACGAACCAGCTGCAAAATTTGGCCGCTAACCAGGGTTTCGGCTTCGCTCCGCTGAACGGTGAGCGCGACATCGAGTGGCAGTTCGGTGTCACCATTCCGCTGAAGGGCTGGACCCTTGACGCTGACAACTTTGAAACCCGCGCCCACAACTGGCTCGATCACAACAACATCGGCGAATCGAATATCTTCTGGCCGATTACGTGGACCTACGCCCAGATTCAGGGTTGGGAACTCACGCTGCGCTCTCCGAATCTCTGGCATCGCGGCCAGCTTCATCTTGCGTACGCGAATCAATTTGCCCAGGCAACATCGCCGATCACGGGAGGCCTGATTTGTCCTGCCACGATGCCGATATGCCCAGGATATCCGCCTCCGGGATTTGGACCGGTTGACCACGACCAGAGAAACACGTTGAATGTTGGCTTTAACGAAAGCCTTCCCTGGCATGCTTATGCCGCGACGAACGTCTATTACGGGTCGGGGTTTCACAATGCCTTTCCCGGAGAACCTTATCCCGGCGATTATCTACCTGGGCACACCACGTTTGACCTCTCAGTCGGGAAAAGCTTCGCGGAGAAGTACAGTGTTTCCGTGACTGCGGTCAATGTGGCGAACCGCCGCGTGGAGCTTGATAACAGTCTGACGTTTGGCGGATTTCACTGGAACGATCCACGGCAGATTTATGCGGAGTTTCGCTATCGCTTTCACTACTAAGCAATGGCGCAGGAGAAAAGAGTGAGCCACCCAATCATGAGGCAATATCGAATCCACGCGCTGGTTCTGGGCGCGATCATCGTAGCGAGCCTTTTCGTCGATTGCGGGCCGTCCCGGAGCGCCAAACAGGCAGACGCTAAAGCCACGACCCAGGCGGAAGATACGGGCGCGAAACGCTATCCGTTGACGGGCCGCGTGGTGTCGATTGATAAAGCAAATCAGTCGATCAGCGTCGATGGCGACGCGATTCCCGGCTTCATGGCTGCGATGACCATGCCTTATCAGGTGAAGGACGCAGGTATCCTAAACAACGCGGCGCCCGGAGATCAGATCAAAGCCGACATCGTGATGGGGAGCGACGGCGCTTACCTTGAAAATGTCGTGATCGCACCAAAATCGTCTGCGCCGAAACCAACCAAATGAACTCAGTGGGACACGCGAGATCCTTCGCGGCCTGATGGCCGCTCAGGATGACGTCAAGTGATTGGAACCCATCGGTCCAGCCTGTCGAAAGCGTTACTTCAGGCTTTTTAACGCCGCCAGTAATTCCTCGTCGTTTGGCTTCTGGTCCAGCGGATATACCTTGGCAAACGCGATTTTGCCGTTTTTGTCCACGATGAATACTGCTCTCTCGCTGATTCCTGGAAGTGGCGGACCCTCGCGCAAAATACCGAACGCTTGAGTCACCTTGGCATGGGGATAGATGTCCGAACACATGGGGAAATGCATTTCTCCGATTGCGTGTTTCTGCCAGGCCATGTGGCTGTAAACCGAATCTATGCTGATATCCAGGAGTTGAGCATTGAGCGCGGCGAACTTCTCGCGGTCTGAGTCGAACGCCGGCAGTTGTTCGCTGCAGGTCGGAGTCCAATTCAGCGGATGGAAGGATACAACTACATTCTTTTTCCCGCGAAAGTCGCTGAGCTTGATGTTTAGCCGTTGATCACCTTCGACTGCCGGCAGTTCGAAATCTGGTGCCAGATCGCCAACCTTCAATGCCATGTACCTGTTCCTCCTCGACGGGGCGTCTTGGCATTATGTCGCAACGAGGGATCAAGCGCCAATCGCGACGCGGTAATTGGAATTAACATTCCTTTAACAATCCAGCCTCGCCTGCGGCACTAATATCTCCCAATGCCGCAAGAGCCCCTTGTCATTGAGGATTTCCCTGGCCCCAAGGAAGGACAACGCATCCTTCGCCTAAGCGGGCCACTGGTTATCACGACGCTGTTCGATTTCCAGGCCAAGGTGCGCGGGAACAATTCCCCGACCCTCATCATCGACTTCACCAAGGTGCCTTACGTGGATTCCGCTGGAATTGGCGCGCTGGTGGGCGCCTACGTCACACATCAGAAAGACGGACGCAGTCTCGCGCTCGTCGGCGTCAGCGACCGGATTCACAGCGCGCTCCAGGTTACGCGTGTAGATCAGTTTTTCCGATTCTTCAGTACGGCAGCAGAAGCCGAAAACGCCGCCTAGGAAACTCCGATTAGTGTGAGATTTCGAGTGGTGCCGCACGGGCGCGGACGTCCGCGCCTACATTGGCCGCTAGTTTTCTTCTCAGGTTTGACTCGCCCTTGGGATGCGACCTAAGATGAGCGCTCGGGCAGATTTCTTCTTCTCATGATCGGGCAAACTATCTCGCATTACCGCGTCACGGGCCGCTTGGGCAGTGGCGGGATGGGCGTGGTTTACGAAGCCCAGGATCTCACTCTTGGACGCCGCGTGGCGCTTAAGTTTCTCCCGCCGGAGCTGGCTCGAGATGCCTCTGCCCTCGACCGCTTTCTGCTGGAAGCTCGTGCTGCATCGGCTTTGAATCATCCCAACATCTGCACGATTTATGCGGTGGAAAACGACGGCGGCCAGTCTTTTATCGCGATGGAGTTGCTTGAGGGCCAGAGTCTCAGCGCAAAATTGGATAGCGGCCCACTGCCGCTTGATCGTTTGCTCGATGTGAGCATTCAACTCGCGGACGCGCTCGATGCGGCGCACGCCAAAGGGATTGTTCATCGTGACATCAAGCCGGCGAACATCTTCCTAACCTCGCGAGGGCAAGTCAAGGTTCTCGATTTCGGCTTAGCCAAGCTGACGCTTGCAACAGGAATGCCCGCGGAAACCATTGGCGCTACCCAGGACGGTCTCCGCACAGCCAGCCTGACCAGCCCGGGAAGTACGGTCGGCACGATTTCGTACATGTCACCGGAACAGGCGCGTGGTGAAGAACTTGATGCGCGCACCGACCTCTTTTCTTTAGGGACGGTGATTTATCAGATGGCCACCGGGCTTCTGCCTTTTCCCGGGAATACGTCTGCGGTAATCTTCAACGCCATTCTCGAACACGATCCGGTCCCTGCGGTACAACTCAAGCCGGAGCTGCCGCCCCGGCTGCAGGAGCTCATCGGCAAGTTGTTGGAGAAGGACCGCGACTTGCGTTATCAATCGGCCGCTGATTTACGGGGCGATCTGAAGCGCCTCAAGCGCGACACCGAATCCGGACGCAAGACGGCGCAACCGATTTCTACCCCCTCGGTTGCCGTGGCAGTTCCGCCGGTTTCATCGTCACGCCAACCCTCTAGCAGCTCGGCCGTGGTCACGGCCGCCCGGCAGCACAAGCTGGGAACTGGAGTAGCGGCGCTGATTGCTGTCGTAACCGTCGCGGCCGCGGGCTATGGCATTTACGCTCTTTTGAATCGCAAGCGTCCCGTTCCCTTCGAGAATATTTCTATCACCAAGGTTACGGAGACCGGCAAAGCTGCGCTGGTGGCGATCGCTCCCGACGGGAAATATATTCTCTACGTTGTCCGGGATGCCGGCCTTGAAAGCCTGTGGCTGCGCAACCTTCCCACCAACAGCGACACCCAGGTGATCCCGCCGGCGGAGGTGAACTACGCCCACTTGCGCTTCTCTCCGGATGGAAACTACATCTACTTCATGCGCAGCGAGCTCGGCAGTAGCGAGCTGGACTATCTGTACCGCGCGCCGGTGCTGGGCGGCACTCCTGAGAAACTTGTCACCGATATTGATTCCAATATCACCTTTTCGCCCGACGGGCGGCAGATCGCATACTTTCGGGATAACAATCCTGAAGCCGGCAAACAGCGCCTGCTCGTTTTGCCGGTCAGTGGCGGTGACGAAAAGATTTTGTACAGTGGTCCTATCAGCGGGGGATTGCGAGATCCGGCATGGTCTCCAGGTGGCAAGACGATCGCTGGTATGGTGCTTCAACCGGGAAAAGCATTCAGCGGCCTGGTGACGCTCGACTTGGCCAGCGGAAAGCAGAAGTTGTTTTTTACCTCGGATGCCAGCATCGTGCAGCGCCCGGTCTGGATGCCTGACCAGAGCGGTCTGCTGGCACTGTCGAGCTTTTCCCGCAATCAAATTGTCTTCGTTTCTTACCCCGACGGAATCTTGCATGACGTGACGCGAGACACCAATAACTATTCCGAGCCGAACATCGCGGCAGATGGGCGCACCTTGGTGAGTGTCTTGAGCCAGTCTCACTACAACCTTTTTGTAATGCCGGCCGCGGCTTCGAACGCCAGCGAGGCGCGACAGGTTACCTCGGGCGCATCCATTTTCGGTTTTGGCTGGACGCCCGACTCCAAGGTTGTGTTGGATTCGGGCTCGGGTCTAGGTCTACTCGATCCACAATCAGGTAACAAGACTCGATTGGTTGAAAGCGCGGTAGCTCTTGTCAACGCCCCATCCGCGTGTGCCGACGGCCGCTACGTGGTTTTCAGCAGCGCCGTGGCCAAAGCAGACAAAGTGATAAACATCTGGCGCGTAGACGCGTCCGGCGGAAATCTCAAACAGCTTTCCAACGGCAAGGTGGATCAATTTCCGCTTTGCTCGCCCGATTCGCGGTCGGTGATCTATGAGGACGCGGTTGGCGGCAATCGACTGATGGAGGTACCCATCGATGGAGGCACAGCGGAAAAAATCCCAGCCGAACTTGCGGCCGCCTTCGACATCTCTGCCGACTCAAAGACAATTGTAGCCGCAACTTTTGGGCATCTCGGCGAGCACGTGGAGATGCTCGTGCTCATCTCCCTGGATTCCAATCAGACTTTGAAGACCTTGCAGTTCGAACGCCCGCGAACTGGTCCTGTCCGTTTCTCGCATGACGGCAAGAGCGTTGTTTACTCCTTTCGGCACGCCGGAGTCGACGACCTTTGGTCGCAACCGCTCGACGGCACACCCGGAAAACAGCTCACGGATTTCAAGTCGGAACATATCACCGACTTTCACTGGTCGTTCGATGGCAGCCAGCTGGGCGTGATCCGCGGCCACACCGATTCCGACGTTGTGCTCATTCGCGACGCACAACCATAATCGACGACGGAAGCCGGGTAAGTTCTAGTTGCATGCCTTCGGCACTGCCGTCAGCCCAGCCGGATCGGAGCCGTTCTTGATCACAGGGAACGGAGAGTGAGGAACCTCCTTCAAAGTACCGGCATCCGCCGCCAGCACGCCGATGGATTCCGGATTGCTTTCCTCGGATACAAACACATCCAGCCCGCCTGTGCCGGTAGCGAGCCCCAAAGCATACAAGCCAGGCTTGTTCAGCTTTACCGTGCTCTCGTACGTCAGAGACCCGTTAGAGCCAACGGAGAGAGTCGTGATCTGGTTCGACATCGTGTTACTCACGTAGAGATACTTTCCGCCAGCGCTGAGCATGATGTTGTTGGAACTCTCGCCGTTCTTGTTGATGAAATTGTTCAGCTCCTTCAGCTCTCCACTTGAGCCAATGCTGAACACTTCCACCTGTGTGTTGGTCGCTGCGTCCCCGAAGTACGCCGTGGTGCCATCGCAACTCACGTCGACGCCAGCCGCCGATCCCTGAGTTTTGAACGGACCAAGCTCGGTCAGATCCCCCGTGCTGCGATCGATCGTGAAGGAATCGACCTGCCCGATGTAAGCGGTTATCAGGTAGTCCCCGTCGGGAGTAACTCTCATGCCCGCGGGCGAGCCGGGGACGGTGACCATCTTTAGAAGCTTGAGCGAACATTCAGAGGTAATTCTCAGCACTGAGATGCTGTTGTTGTTGGTGTTGCCCGCGAATAGAAGCGAGGCCCCCGCGGTTAGTCCGATGCCGAAAGTCTGCGCGCCGCTGACTCCATCCGCGAAAGGAGAACCGTGAACAGCTGTCAAGGTTCCGTCGAAAAGATTCACCTGAAACGCGGCAATCGAACTGTCTCCGCCATTTGAAACAAACAGACAGCTACCCAGTCTGGTTCGAGCGGAGGTTACCGGCGCCAATGCGAAATAACCACTACCTGCGCTCTTCCCGCCCGTCGGATAGGTCTTTAGTTTTCTTACTACACCCTTCCCGCTCACGGTCAGGGCGGTCGTGCTGTTACCGCTATTGGCTACGTTATCATTTGTGAAAATATACTGTTGAGCAGTTGCGTTGCCCACCAGCAACGCAAGGGTGCCAACCAGAGAAAGCACCCACGACGGCTTCAGCCGGTTGTTCATGTTCCCCCCTCGATAGAAAGTTCTTGATTTTTGACTCCCGGTTGATGCAGGCGCGGGCGCTCTTGTCCTCAATTTATTGTCAATGGGACTCAAACCCCAGGCCGGATACCGTCGGTCTTCAACTCCAGGCACACTACGAGATTTAAAAGGCGGGGCGTTGGAAAAGGTGGGGGGAGGGCAACGCGCCACACACACCGGTTGACCGGCGCGACTCAGAACGTATTACAGTCGGATGGCCCTGTCAATGGTGCCGTCTTGCGGGAGAAGAAAGTCCTGCAAAAAATGAAGGGCGGCCTGGGTTAGCCGCCCTGTCTGCCAAGATTTGTAAGTGGTTTACGCCGGCTTTACATTCTCGGCTTGCCACCCCTTGGGGCCCTTGACCACGTCGAACTGTACTTGCTGGCCTTCTTGTAGGCTGCGGAATCCGCCGGCCTGAATCGCCGAGAAGTGCACGAACACGTCCTCGCCGCTTTGACGGCTGATAAAGCCGTAGCCTTTGGCATCGTTAAACCACTTTACTGTTCCTGTTTCCATGGTGTTGCTCGATTCCTTTTTGGTTAGATATGCGCTGTGTCATTGGCAAAGTTCTTCAGGCAGGTCACGCTGCTGTCGCGGGAGTTGCTGAAAACTGCAAAGATCAAACGCAGCAGAATTGTACCTCAGGCATTGCTTAAATTGCCAAGGTATTTCACTCTCGGGAGCATAAGTGACTGTGTATAAATGGTTTACGAGGATCGTTAGACGATGCACTTTCTCCGCTGGAAACTTTTCTGACTTCGCTGCATCATGGAGGGATGCGTCTCCGTCATTTTACAATTTTGCTTCTGCTCTCATCCTTCGCCTTCGGTGACATTGTCGAAGATGTCCGTACCGCGCTCGCTCAAAGGAACTTTGCGGCGGCTGATTCCGAACTGCAAACTTATCGCACTCAGCATGGCGTCGATCCGGAGTACCTTGAGGCTCTGTCGTGGACAGCGCGGGAAGCCTTGGCTGCCAATCAACTCGATCGGGCTGACGCCGCGGCCAAGCAGACGGAGACGCTGGCCCGCGAGCTACTTCTGAAGCGACCCCTCGACGCCGAGCCCCATCTGCCAATCGCTCTCGGCGCGGCCTTCGAAGTCCAGGCCCAGGTGTCGGCAGCCCACGGTCAAAACGGCCAAGCCGCTGCGCTGCTGCGGCACGCTCTGGTGTCCTACGGAAACACTTCAATCAGCCAGCGACTGCACAAGAATTTAAATCTGCTCAGTCTGACCGCGCAGATGGCTCCGCCGCTCACTATCTCTGACTATCTCGGATCACGCCCGGTTCCGCTGAGCCAACTCAAGGGGTCGCCAGTGCTCTTGTTTTTCTGGGCCCATTGGTGCGGAGACTGCAAGTACGAAGGACCGATCATCAGTCGCCTCAGCTCTGAGTTCGCTCCCAAGGGACTGACGGTTCTCGCTCCCACGCAGCTGTACGGTTATACGGCCCGTGGAGAAGATGCGAAGCCTAAAGATGAGACTGCTTATATCGGACAGGTTTGGGAGCACTTCTATCCCGCACTGCAAAGCGTTCCGGTTCCCATCAGCAAAGCTAACTTCACCAACTACGGCGCCAGCACCACGCCGACACTGGTTCTGGTCGACCGCAAGGGTCGCGTGGCTTTATACCATCCCGGCCTGATGCAATACGACGACCTCCGCAGCGCCATCGAAAAGACATTTTCCAACTGACGTTGAGCCGGCTGTCCGGACGAGGCGTCCGGGGCTACACGTGTATCGTGGTCAGCGGAACACGTACAGAACGCCGAAGTCCACAACTGCACTCACATGATGAGAAGGGATCTGCTCATTAGGGTTGCGGTAAGCATAAATCCCAAGCCGCTCGCGGAAGTAAAATCTGCCTTTCAAGTGGAGGCGGGCATCGAACAGGGGCCCATTCAGACTGTAGTCGGTCGTCGTGGGGATCAGGTATTGCGCGTTAAGCCGGAACCAATCCTGCTCAAACATAGCTCCAAGGGTGGGCCACGCGGAATGGTCGTTGTACTGCGAAGTGAACAACTCACTGAAATGAACCCCGCCTCCAAGGCGCCAGTGTTTGCTTGCTCGCACCATCGCTAATCCGTGAAAACGCAAGGTGGCGCCATTGTTGAGGCCGGTTGGGTTTGCAGTGTCTGCCCCAACTTCGGCTTCAAAGAAGATCGGGCGCAGGCTTCCCCAATCGACGCCGACGTCGGCATCGTAATAGGGCGACTGAAAGCTCAGTCCGTTTATCCCGATTCCGCCATCGGCATATGGGCTCACTTGAGCGCTGCCAAGAGCACTCAAAAAAAGAACAGTCAGCAGAAACTTTGAAAGGGCCGTCATTTTGGACGCGGGACTCCAATCGAGTTAGCTGATTGGGAACCTCTCGTCTTCGGCAAGTGTACCTATCGGAGACGCCGCCGCTATTTACCAATGCAGAACGTGCTGAACTTGGTTTCGGCTCAGGTACACGCCACTAGGCTTGGGTTTCCGACAACGGGAGCCACACTTGAAATCGCGTGTCACCGGGTTTTGAATTGACCTGAATGTTGCCGCGGTGCTTTCTTACAATCCGCTGAACCGTATCGAGGCCGAGCCCGGTTCCTTCTCCGACTCCCTTGGTGGTGAAGAACGGTTCAAAGATATGGGGTTTGACGTCAGACGGAATACCCGGACCGTTGTCGCCAATTTCAACTACGACGCAGCCGTCATCGCGATAAGTTCGAACCCGCAGCTCGCCCTTCCCGCCCATCGCGTCGATTGCATTGTCAATGATGTTGGTCCAAACCTGATTGAGCTCGCTGCCGAATGAATTCACCAGAAAGGGAACTTGCTGGTAATCGCGCTGCACAACAACTCCGCGTTTTAGCTTGTAGTTCAGGATTGTCAGCGTCGTTTCCAGGCTCTTTACGATGTCGACGTTCTGCACTGGCGCCTGGTCCATGTAGGTGTACTCTTTGATTGCGCGGACCAGATCGGAAATTCGCGATGTGCTACTTTCGATTTCATTCAGCAGGTTTGCGATCTCGACAGAAGCGGCGATCCTGACTAGGGCGGCTCGGGCGGCGTCCGAATCGAGGGCCTCGAATAAGGATTCGAGCGCCTCCGGCCTGACATTCCTTCTCGCCAGGTCGGCAGCCAGTTGCCACAAATCGTTCTGCCCGTGGCTGCGCAATAAGGAATCAATCTGTTCTTCCAGGTCGCTTATGGCGAGCGCATCCTGGGGTACTTCGTTCGGCCTTAGAAACGAGGCTTCCAGTTTCTCGATTTCTGATCGCTGGGACGCGGTCAGATCGCGCCTCCCGAGCTCGAGGCTGGCGTCTTTGATTTTCTTGAGAATTTGGCGAAGCTGGCTGGTGGCGCGGGTGGCGGCCGATGCAGGATTGTTAAGTTCATGCGCCAGGCCCGCGGAAAGCTTTCCCAAAGAAGCCAGCCGGTCGCGCTGCTGTTCCAGCCGAGTGGTTTCGCGAATGCGATCAGACATCAGTCCGACCAGACGCTGGGTAAGCTCCGGCATTTTCTGCACCAGATCTGGAAACCGCGAAGCGGGAAATCGCAGAGCGCGGTTGTCCGTCTCCGCTCGCAAACTCACGGTAAACTGCTTCATCCTCGAAAACGGCAGCAGTCCGGAAACGTCGCCCGGGTTTAGGGTAAAGATAATGGTGTCGCCCGCAAGTTCACCTCGGCCCGAAAGCCGCCCCTCGAGGATCACAAACATCGCATCGGCTGGATCCCCTTGACGCGAGTAGCTGTCACCCGCCTTGAGACGCAGCTCTTGCGACTGGCTGATGAACCAGTCAATCTGGTCGTCAGGCAAATCCGCGAATATCGGGAAACGAAGTAATTCCGATTTGTCGACCATTTATACCTTGCTCAAGTATTGATGGATGAACTGTACCGCAACCGATCCCTCACCAACTCCGGAAGCCACACGCTTTACCGAACCATGCCGCACATCGCCCACGGCAAAAAGACCGGGAACATTGGTTTCAAGCAGGAAGGGATCTCTTTCGAGGGCCCACCCTTTGGGGCGCTGACCGTCTCGAATAAGATCGGGGCCAGTCAGCAGAAACCCGCGTTCGTCCCGCTCCACCAAATCGCCCAGCCATTCTGTTCGCGGCAGGGCGCCGATAAAGATAAACATGGCGCTCGCCTGAACCCGCTCGACTTTGTTGGTGTCCGAACAAAGCACCGAAATTTCTTCTAAATGGGTTTCACCATGCGCCTCGGCTACGCTGGCATGTGCCCACACCTGAATGTTGGGCGTTTCTTTGACCTGATCAACGAGATACTGCGACATGGTAATGGAGAGGGAAGCTCCTCGCACCAGAATTACGACTCGCTCCGCGTAGCGGGCGAAGTTCATGGCTGCCTGACCCGCTGAATTCGCACCGCCCACCACATAGATGATCTCGCCCTTGCAAGACAGCGCTTCGGTGGCGCCGCCGCCGTAGTAAACGCCTGCTCCCTGCAACCGATCGATCCCGGGAGCTTCGAGGCGCCGCCACTGTACGCCGCTCGCAATCATCAAGGCATGGCAAGAGAGCTCGTTGCCATCCGCTAGCTTGATGATCCGATAAGATCCTTCCGTGCGGGCACCGACGGCTTCCTGCGGCGAAAGGATCTCTACGCCAAATCGTTCGGCCTGCACCACCGCGCGTCGGGCCAGATCGTTGCCACTGAGCCCGGCAGGAAATCCCAGGTAGTTCTCAATGCGCGAACTCATACCGGCCTGGCCTCCCGGCGCTTCCCGCTCAATGATCACCGTATGCAAGCCTTCCGACGCGCCGTAAACCGCAGCCGCCAGACCCGCCGGGCCGCCGCCTACAATCGCCAGATCGTAAAAGTCGGTTTGCGCCCGCGTCTTCAGACCAACTTTTTGTGCGACCTCCGAGGGAATACTCTCAAGAAGTTTTGTGCCGTCGGGGAAAAGCACGACCGGAAGGCTGGCCGCCTCAGGTCCCAAAGCTTCCACCAGCCGCTTGGTCTCCGGATCATTGGCAGAGGCCTCAACATCAATCCACTGATAGGGAACTCGATTGCGTGCGAGGAAGTCCCGCAACTCGTACGATCGCGGCGACCAGCGCGTGCCCAGCACCCGGATTCCCTCGAAGGTCGGGCGGTAGGAAGCCTGCCAATCCCCAAGCAAGTCATCCAATTGCGGGTACAGGTGCTCAGCTGGAGGATCCCACGGCTTCAAGAAGAAGTAGTTGATATTGGCCTGATTGATGGCACTGATCGCGGCACTGGTGTCGGCGTAGGCAGTGAGCAGCGCGCGCTTGGCGTCGGGAAAGACCCGCATGCCTTCTTGCAGAAATTCCACGCCGTCCATGTTGGGCATGCGCTGGTCGGCAAGAAGTAATGCCACACTGTTATTCCGCACCTTCAACTGTTTCAAAAGGTCCAGCGCCTTTTCAGGAGAATCGCTGCCTATGACCCGATATTCTGCGCCGTACTGCGACCGCAAGTCTCGCTCAATCGCCCGCAGAACATCCGAGTCATCATCCACGCTCAATAGAATTGGTTTCGGCATGATCGGTCTCAGTTTGTAAAGAAGACGATGGCGTCGGACATCCGTACTGACTAGACAGGGTAATTAGATACCGAAATTTGCATTTGGTTGCGGAATGATGGGAGACTACGGCGCAGAGTACACTCTAAGGTCGTCGTCAAAGGGCGGAGCTGCGGCCAGAGACCGGTACTCACATCCAAGATCGATTCAGGAGTTCTGTCATGCAAAGTCGTGTTGTGGGCACAACCATGCCTGTTCTTGAAGTGGCACTTGATCCGAACGAGTCCATTATCTCGGAAGCTGGGGAACTTTCGTGGATGACCAGTGCAATCCAGATGACGACGCACACCCAGCTAGGCGGGGGCGGCGGAATTTTTGGCGTGCTGCGCCGAGCGGCCGGAGGTGGAACCCTGTTCATGACGGAATACCGCGCCCTGGGCGCCTCGGGAGAAGTATCCTTTGCCACCAAGGTCCCGGGACACATTCTGCCGGTCGAGGTCGGCGCCGGCCACGATTACATGGTGCATCGGCATGGTTTTCTCTGTGCGACTCCGCAAATTCAGATTGGCGTTGGCTTCCAGCAATCTCTCGGCGCCGGGATTTTTGGCGGAGATGGATTCCTGCTGCAGAAGGTGAGCGGCACAGGCACGGCCTGGTTAGAGCTATCGGGCGAGGTGATCACGAAAGATCTTCAGGCCGGAGAAACTCTGCGCGTCCACCCTGGGCACGTTGGCGCATTTCAATCCAGTGTCGCCTTTCAGATCAATTGCGTGCCCGGAATCAAGAACATGATCTTTGGCGGAGACGGAATATTCCTCGCGGCGCTTACTGGCCCCGGAAGGGTTTGGCTGCAAACACTGCCCATCTCCAAACTGGCTCACCAACTCATGGAATACATGCCCCGGCCTACGAAGGAGACAGCCCAGGCGGGAGTCGTCGGCGGAATCGTGGGGTCTATTCTCGAGGGCATGAAGTAGGCAAGACTCATGTCACAAGAGTTTTCCTCGGGGAGGGCGCGGGTTTGGCCGTGCCAATGGAGCCGCGAAAAACGCGGGCTCTAAGCCCTGAGGCAAGGATTTCGCTCCGCGGCAGATCTGTCATGAGGCAACGGAGCTATTTACTTTCCAATGCAGAACGTGCTGAAGATCAGATTCAGAATGTCGTCCGTGGTTGTGGCTCCCGTGATCTCGTCGAGCGGCCGCAAAGCATTGTAGAGATCGAGCAGGAGCATTTCGTGGGGAACTTTGTTCTCGACGGCTGCTCTCGCCGCCGCGAGTGCCGTGAGTGATTCCCGGACGCGTTCCTGATGGCGCAGGTTGGTGAGGAACCCAGTTTCCGTTTCAGGTCTGGCTCCTCCGCCAACGTGACGCAGAATTTCATTTCGCAGCTCTGGAATTCCCTCCCCAGTCGTAGCCGAAGTCCGCACCGTCGCCAACTCTCCAGGCGTTGACCACTTCTTGCCAGGCAAGTCGGTTTTGTTAGCGACCGCAATCGCTGGCCGTCCCGCCACCTGGTTGAACAGTTCCTTGTCTTCCGGAGCGAGGGGCTGCGAGGAATCAAACACGACAAGAACGAGATCTGCATCGGCGAGAGCTTCCATGGATTTACGAATGCCAATGCACTCCGCCTCATCGAGGGCGCGGCGAATGCCGGCCGTGTCGACGAGTTTGACTGGGATGCCACCGATGGCGACAGTTTCGCTGACCAAATCTCGAGTGGTGCCGGGGCTTGCGGTTACGATGGCGCGCTCGCGCTCGACCAGGCAATTAAACAGGCTCGATTTGCCGACATTGGGACGGCCCACGATGGCCAGCGTGAGGCCCTCGTGAACGATCTTTCCGTAGGCAAACGACGCGGCGAGTCCTTCGAGAGGCGCGCGAAGTGCGGCGATTCGTTGAAGAATTTGATCAGCGGGGAGAACAGAAATGTCGTCTTCGGCGAAGTCGATGCCAGCTTCAAGGGTCGCGATCAGCTCAACCAGTTTTTGTTTGATCGGCTGCAGGCGGCGCGAGAGCGCACCTTCGAGCTGCTGGGCTGCAACCCTCGCTTGATAAAGAGTTTGCGACTCGATGAGATCACGGACCGCTTCAGCCTGCGTAAGATCAATTCGGCCGTTGAGGAAGGCGCGCATTGTAAACTCGCCAGGTTCGGCGAGGCGCGCGCCGCGAGCCAGGGCGAGTTCCACGATGTGATGCAGAACCACGGGCGATCCGTGGGCAGAGATTTCGACAATGTCGTCGGTGGTGTAGGAGTGAGGTCTGGCGAAGTAGGTAACGACGACTTCATCGATGCGCGCTGCTGAGCCTAGATCGAGTTGGAGACCTCTCTTCACACAAGCGTCGGCAGGTTCGACCAGCTCTCCGAAGACTGCACGTCCCGGATCGAGATCGTGTCTCAGCCGTAGCATCGGAAGTGCAATTTTCTTCGCGTCTGGGCCGGAAAGGCGGACCACCCCAATGCCCCCGCGTCCGGGAGGGGTAGCAATGGCGACGATCGTATCGTCGAGGTTCACGGGAAGATTGTAGCGGGTCTGTTGTTCGGAACTGCTGCGCGACAAAAGTTTGGCTACGGAAGAGTCCGCTCCGCGGGCTTGCTCGCGGGCTTGTAGTCCTTCGGATACACCACCAGGCAACGACGGCCGCCTTCGCCCTGGCTCTCGGTGTGCAGGTCGGCGTGATCGCGCAACGCCAGGTGCACGATACGACGCTCGCGCGAAGACATGGGAGCGAATTCGTAAGGCATATTCGTCTTGCGTACTCGTTCCGCAGCTACACCAGCGGCGAGGCGAAGTTCTTCCAGCCGCATAGCACGCTGATTCATGCAGTCGAAGCAGACTTTCTCATGCTCGTTGCCGGGCAGGCGGAGCATCTCAATCGCCAGGGTTTCGATGGCACGCAGTAATTCGCCGCCGCGCTCCAGAACCAAAGGAGAATCGGGTCCGGAAAGCTCGACGAAAATCTCTGGCCGTTCCCAATCACGTTCTTGCGCAAGCGGCGGATCGACGGTGATGCGATATTTGAGGTGAAGACCGCCGTGGGTAACGACACCGCGCAGCAGTGCATCGATTTTCTTTGCGGCTCCGATTTTGTCAGGGATAGGCATCAGCTAGCTCTCTCGGTTTTCAGGTCTCAGCTTTCAGCCTGCCACCGTAGCTGAGAGCTGAAAGCTGACGGCTAAAAGCTTCACTTCTCTTTCTTTCTCGCTCGCTTCGCTGCCATCTCGCGCATCTCGCGGCCCAGGCTGGTGCGGTTCATCACGGCCTGTTGTGCGATGGCAATAAAGTTACCCTCTGCCCAGTAAAGACACAAGCCGGAGGCAAAATTCCAGCTGAGGAATCCCATCATCACCGGCATCAGCACGTTCATCATTTTCTGCTGGGATGGATCCATACCCGCCTGCGGCGTCATGCGCTGCATAAACAGCATAGTGATGAAGATGCCAATTGGCAGTATATGCAACGGATCCGCCGAGGACAGATCGTGAATCCACAGCCAGGAGGCATGACGAAGATCAAGGGCCGAGCCCAGCATACTGTAGTACGCAAACAGGAACGGCATCTGAATGGCCAGCGGTAAACATCCACCAACCGGGCTGACGCCTTCTTTTTTCATCAGCTCGCCAATTTCCGTGTTCATCTCCTGCCGTCGCGGATCGCGCATCCCGTACTTCTTGTATTTCTCTTTGACCGAGTTCATCTGCGGCTGAATCTTTTGCATCTTCAGCGCCGATTTCATGCTGGAGATTCGCAAAGGCATCAGCGCCAGATTGATGATCAAGGTTTGCAGGCAAATCGCCCAACCCCAATTGTGGATGAAGTCGTACGTCCACCGGAGCCAGATGAAAAGCGGCCGCGCGATCACCCCCCAGAAGCCAAAGTTTATAAGCGCGCGCAGGTCTGGATCGGAACCAACGATGGTTGGCACGGACACGGATTCCAAAGTCTTCAGCGCTTTAGGTCCAACATACATTCGGGCAATCGTCGGACCTCCAGGATTGCCGACCGCTGCTCCCAGCACTTCCGCCGGAGCCGTGTCTTGGGGATTCGGGTTTTTCGGATTCTTAGGAACGTTGAGCGAGTTGCGGAGCGTGACCAACGCAGAATTCTGCGAATCATCCGGAAGAAAAACGGCGGCGAAATACTGATCGGTCACTCCAGCCCAGTTGAACGGCATGTGAAGCGTATTGCCGCCGCTGACCTTCTTGATAGCCAATCGCTCCGTACTGCCGTTGTACTGGTAATTAATTTGACTGGCTGCGTAAGAGGAAAGCGTTGCTTCGTCGCCGAAGCCGGCAGGCCACGCCGGATACGCTGCGACCGGGTTTCCCTTGGAGACAACAGAGGTTTCGACCCGCACGACGTAACTATCGCCGAAGGTAAAACTCTTGCGGACTGCCACATCGCCGTCGGCGTATTCAAAAGTGATTGTCGCTGGGGCGCTGACTGTACCCGAACTGGAGGCCAGGTACAGTGCCGAATTCAGTTTGTTGCGTTGGCTCTCATCATAGGTCCACAGCGAAAGCGGGTAACCGTACTTCTGCGCGGCGGCGTTGTTGACCAGATCGAGTGGCTGTTCTTTATCGTCAGTAAATTTCTTCAGTATCCAGGATTTGACCTGCGCCCCGCGGTTTGTAAATGTGATGCGGTAGAAATCGTTGTCAACTACGGTTTCCGATTCGGAAGTCGCTTGCTTGGTAGCG